>CAMWTD010000135.1 GCA_947177085.1 uncultured Desulfovibrio sp. | reverse complement strand
GCCAATTCCCTCCTGCGGGAGCGCATGGCAGGGCTCATGCGCCGCCGCGGCGGCGAGTGCCTCGTGCCCGCGCCCGCGCTCTGCACGGACAATGCCGTCATGACGGCCTATGCGGGCTGGCTCCTGGGCAAGGCCGGATACCGGCATGACCTCGGCATGGAGACCATCCCGCGCGGCAAAAAGATCCCGGAGGACATGCAGGGGCCCCCTGTCTCCTGAGCGGTCACGGCGCGCTTGCAGCGACGCCGATGTGGCTCCTTCTTGACCGCAAAGCCCGTGTAGCCTATAAATAACGCTCTTTTGAGCGGTTTTACGGCCACTGGGGCCACGCCATCAGCAGCCAAGGATCATTTCCGCCATGAACTGGGACTGGGACAAACTTCAGGAAAAACGGCAGCGGCAGCAGGGCGCGCAACGCCCCCCGCGCCGCCCGGAAGAGCCGGACGGCGACGATGTGGAGGCCGGCCGCGAAAAGCCCCGCAACCAGCGCTACCTGCTCAATGGTTCCCGGGGGGGCGGTCCCAACAATCCTTTTGAGCGCCTTTCCCGCTTCAGGCTGCCCAACGGTCGGCTGCTGCTGCTTATCGGCGTGGCCGCGGTGGTGCTCTGGCTGCTTTCCGGCATCTACATCGTCAACCCTGACGAACAGGGCGTGGTGCTCCGCTTCGGCCGCTATGACCGCACGGTGGACCCGGGCCCGCATTATGCGCTGCCCGCCCCCTTCGAGACGGTCTACAAGCCGCAGGTCACGCAGGTGCTCCGCAGCGAGGTGGGCTTCCGCTCCGTGGGGCAGTCCTCCACATTCCAGCAGGGCCAGGTGCGCACCATCGCCGAGGAAGCCTCCATGCTCACCGGCGACGAGAATATCGTCAACGTGCAATTCAGCGTGCAGTACAAGATCAGCGACCCGGTGCAATATCTCTTCAATGTCAGCGCGCCCACGGCCCTTGTGCGCAACGCGGCCGAAGCCGCCATGCGCGAGGTCATCGGCAACAGCGAGATAGATTCCGCCATCACCGACGGCAAGCTCAAGATCCAGAGCGAGGCCACCCAGCTCCTCCAGCAGATTCTCAACCGCTACGGCGCGGGCATCCAGGTCATCGCCGTGCAGTTGCAGGATGTGCATCCGCCCAAGGAGGTCATCGACGCCTTCAAGGACGTGGCCAGCGCCCGCGAGGACAAGAGCCGCATCATCAACCAGGCCGAGGCCTACCGCAACGAGCTCTTGCCCAAGGCGCGCGGCCAGGCCGCGGCCATGAAGAACCAGGCCGAAGCCTACAGCGCCACGCGCGTCCGCAACGCCGAGGGCGACGCCGAGCGCTTCAACGCCCTGCGCGTGGAGTATGACAAGGCCCCCAAGGTCACGAAACAACGCCTCTATTACGAAACCATGGAAGACATCCTCGCGGGTTCCGGCGAAAAGGTGCTCATGGATGGCGCGGCGGCCGCCAAGGCGCTGCCCTACCTGCCGCTTCCGAGCCTGAGCGCGCCTAGGCTCCAGGGCGAAGCTGCCCGCCCCGCGCAGGAGGCGCGCCCGCAGGCGCAATCCGCCGCACCTTCCGGCGCGCCCGCGGCGGGAGAACGCCCATGAAAAAGAATCCGCTCATGCTCGTGGTTCTCGTTCTCGCGCTGGCGGCGCTGGGGAGCCAGTGCTTCTTCACCGTCCACCAGACGCAGAAGGCCATCGTCCTCCAGCTTGGCGAGCCCCTGCCCGAGGTTTATGGGCCCGGGCTGCACTTCAAGCTGCCCTTTGTCCAGAACGTGGTGTATTTTGACTCCCGGGTGCTCGATTACGAGGCCCGCTCGCGCGAGGCCTTCACCGTGGACAAGAAGGCTATCGTGCTCGACAACTACGCGCGCTGGCGCATCATCGACCCGCTCCAGTTCTACCGCACCATGCGCACCATCCCCGGCGCGCAGGCCCGGCTCGACGATGTGGTCTATTCGCAGTTGCGCGCCCTCGTGGGCGCATATACGCTCACGCAGGTGGTTTCCTCGCATCGCGCGGCCATCATGAAGGAAGTGACGGACAAGGTCTCCGAGCTCATGAAGCCCTTCGGCGTGGAGGTGCTTGACGTGCGCATCAAGCGCACGGACCTGCCGCAGGAAAACCAGCGCGCCATCTTCGAACGGATGCGCGCCGAGCGCGAGCGCCAGGCCAAACAGTACCGCTCCGAAGGGGAGGAGGAATCCACGCGCATCCGCTCCGATGCGGACAGGCAGCGCGCCCTCATTCTGGCCGAAGCCGCGCGCGAGGCGCAGGTGGAGCGCGGCCGCGGCGACGCCAAGGCGGCCGCCACCTATGCCGGAGCCTACAGCAAGTCCCCGGATTTTTACGCCTACCAGCGCTGGCTGGAGGCCATGAAAAAATCCTTCAAAGAAAACAGCAAGATGGTCCTCACCAACGAAGCGCCGCTGCTCAACCTTCAGGAGTAGCGGCGTCAGGAGCCCCGGCATGTCCTCGTTTGCGGAAATATATGGCCGTATCACCCTGGCCACCAACTGCCGAACCCAGGTGGAACTGGCGGAAGTGCTCGGCATCCGCCAGTCCAGCATTTCCGACGCCAAGCGCCGCAATTCCGTGCCCGGCGACTGGTACATGAAGCTTTTTGAAAAGTTCGGCCTCAACCCGGACTGGCTCAAGCAGGGGATGGGCCCCATGTACCTGCGCACCGAAGAAGGCTATGCCCCGCAGGACGCGCCGGCCTTTCTGGCGGAAAATACGGCTGCTTACGGCGACGACCAGGCGAAGCACCTCGTCTGCACGGAATTTTCCATGCCCGCCGTCTGGGAGGACGCCGGCGAGCGCCCGGAATTCACCCCCCGGGGCAAGATTTCCCTGCCGCTCTCCCTGGCGCGCCCGGGTGTATTGGTGTTTCAGATGCGCGGCAACAACATGGCCCCGCTCATTAGCCCGGGCTCCCGCTTCGGCGTGGACACCCGGGAAAACGCCATCACCTCGGGCATGATTTACGCGCTGTTCGCCCCCAACGAGGGGCTGGTGCTCCGCCGCGTCTTCCTGGACGGTCCGCAGACGGCCTACCTTTTGCGCTCGGAATCCCCCGAGTTTCCTGAAACGGCGCTCGCGCCGGAACAGGTGCGCCAGCGGCTCCTCGGCCGGGTGGTCTGGACGCTGCAGGAGTTCTAGCATGGCGCGGCCGATCCTCCGGCATCCCCTGCCTCCGGCGGCGCACCCGCACGGTGGGAGAGCGTCGGCGCACAGGCGCTCACGGGATCTGCTCGCCGTGGTCATCTGCTGCGCCCTGCTGCTGGCGGCATGCGGCAGCGCGCGCACGGGCAAGGACACCGCCGCGCCCACGGAGGACATCCTGGCGTCGGCCTCCTCAAACGCCGCAGACGCAGCGGCCGAGAAGACCCCGGACCTCTCCGCCTCACTGTCCGAGGCGGCCCGCGCCCCCGGCATAGCCCCCTGCTGGCAGCCGCTCGCCGCGCGCCTCAAGGCGGACGGCCTTGCCGGCCCGCGTGTGGACGCGCTTCTCGCGACGCTTTCGTCCACGCCCACGCAATCGCCCATGGGCCGCAAGATCCGCGAGCTCTACCGGCGTCGCTTCCTCCCCCGCCCCCCCGCGGCCAAGCCCGCGCCCCTCTATTACAAGGGCGTCGTCACCGAAGCCAATGCGGCCTTGTGCCGCGACTTCATCGACGAGCACAAGGCGGCCTTTGCGGCGGCGGATGCACGCTATGGGGTATCCCCGGCCATTGCGGCCTCCCTGCTCTTTGTGGAGACGCGCCTTGGCAAGGTGCTCGGGGATGTGGCGGAAAACGCCTTCTATACCCTGGCCAGCATGGCGGTGAGCACCACGCCGGAATCCATCAGCCACTGGCTGGCGCAGCTCCCGGGCTACCAGACGCATCTCCCCTGGCTTCAGGAGATCCTGCACAAGCGCGCCGACTGGGCCTATGGCGAGACCCGCGCCCTGGTGGAGCACATGCTCCGCGACCATATTCCCCCGGAGAGGCTGCCGGGCTCCATCTATGGCGCGGTGGGCCTCTGCCAGTTCATGCCTTCCAATATTTCCACCTATGGCGCGGACGGGGACGGGGATGGCCGCGTGGACCTTTTCACCGCGCCGGACGCCATTGCGAGCCTCGCCCACTATCTTGCCCGCCACGGCTGGAAGGCCGGGCTCTCCCGTGAACGCCAGCACAGCTTGCTTATGACCTACAATCACTCGCGCACCTATGCCAACACCATCCTGGCCCTGAGCGACCTTGTGGCGCACGCGCCCGACACCGGAGGGGAGGCGCGCCCATGAACCGCAGCCGTATCGTCATCACCGGCATGGGGGCCGTCACGCCGCTGGGCATTGGCGTGGCGGATTACTGGCGCGCGCTCATCGAAGGTCAGTGCGGCGTGGGGCCGCTCACGCGCTTTGACGCCTCTGCATTGCCCGTGCGCATTGCCGCCGAGGTGCGGGACTTTTCGGATGAGGGGCTGCCGCGCGCGCTGGCCCGCAATGCCGCCCGCTTCATGCGCTATGCCTTCGTGGCCGGCACGGAGGCGCTTGAGCAGAGCGGGCTTGACATCGCCGCCGCGCCGGAGCGTGTCGGCATCACCATGGGCACGGCCCTTGCGGGCATTGCCGAGGCGAGCGCCGGGGAGGCGGCCTTCCTCGGCAGCAAGACGGGCAAGGTGAGCCCGCATTTCGTGCCCATGATCATCGGCAACATGGCCGCCGCCCATATGGCCATCCATTACGGCGTCCACGGGCCGGGCATGACGCTGGAAACAGCCTGTTCCGCGGGCGGCGACGCCGTGATGACCGCGGCCATGCTGCTGCGGGCTGACGAGGCGGACGCCATGATCGTGCTCGGCGGCGAAAATATTCTCTGCCCCAGCGTGGTTTCAAGCCTTGCCCAGGCAAAGGCGCTTTCGCGCCGCAATGAGCAGCCCAAAGCGGCTTCGCGCCCCTTTGACCGCGACCGCGACGGCTTTGTCATCGGCGAGGGGGGCGGCGCGCTCGTGCTGGAGACGCTCGCCCACGCCCGGGCGCGCGGCGCGCACATCCTGGCGGAACTGGCTGGCTGGGGCAACAGCCTCGACGCGCACCACATCACCGCCCCGGACCCCACCGGGGAAGGCGCGGCCGCCTGCATGCGCGCGGCCTTGCGCCGGGCCGGCCTTGCGCCCTCGGCCATCGGCTATGTCAATGCCCACGGAACCTCCACCGGCCTTGGCGACATCGCCGAAACGGTCGCCCTCAAGAAGGTTTTCGGCGGCGCGGACACGGCCCCGCCTGTCAGCTCCACCAAGGGAGCCACCGGGCATCTCATGGGCGCGGGCGGCATCACGGAAATCATCGCCTGCATCATGGCCGTGCGCGAAGGCATCCTGCCGCCGACCCTCAACCTGGACACGCCGGACCCGCAGTGCGACCTTGACTATGTGCCCCGCGCGGCGCGCGAAGCGCGCGTTGATGCGGCCATGTCCAATTCCCTGGGCTTCGGCGGCCAGAATTCGAGCATCATCGTCACACGCCCCGCCAAGGAGCTCCGCCAATGACGCACACCTATGACGTCGACCAGTTCCGGGACAACTTTGAGCACGAATTTACCTGGCTCAACGGTTTCCTGCGCAATGTGGGCCGCTTTGGCGAGCGCCCGGCCCTCTATGCCCCCGACCGCGACCGGCGCTGGACCTACCGGGAGCTCAATGCCGACGCCAACAGGCTGGCCCACGCCCTGCAGGCGGACGGCGTGGGCGCAAACAGCGTCATCATGTACATGCTGTTCAACAGCCCGGAATTTGTGTTTGCCTATCTTGCGGGGCACAAGCTCGGGGCCGTCGGCTGCCCGGTCAACTACCGTCTTTCCGCGGGAGAGCTGGCCCTGCTTCTGGATGACAGCGAGCCCGCGGTCTTTATCTATGACGCGGCCTTTGCCCCGGTGGTGCAGCAGGCTCTTTCCCTGGCCTCCACCACGCCCCCGCGCCTCGTGGTGGTAGGCGGCGAGGACGACGCGCCCGCCGGGGAGCTCAGCTATGCCGACTATGTGGCCAAAAGCCCGCTGAGCGATCCCCTCCCGGACCATCGCAAGCACATCTATGACGAGACCACGCGCCTCTACACCTCGGGCACCACGCACCGCGCCAAGGCCGTGCCCATCACCGCCATCAACGAAGTGCTGTCGGCCCATGACGT
>CAMWTD010000134.1 GCA_947177085.1 uncultured Desulfovibrio sp. | reverse complement strand
AAGCGGAAATCCTGCGCGGCTGGAAAGAAATCGAGGAGTACCTGCGCATGGGCCGTAGGGCTATTCGGCGCGCCGGCTATCCCGTTCGCTACGAGGGAGCCTCGCGCCGAAACGTTTTTGCCATCCGTCACGAACTTCTGGAATACGCGCAGCGGAACGCTTCTCACTCGGGGCTGTCTGAATTGTCCTAAATTGTCCCGAATTGTCCTAAATTGTCCCTAACACCCACCCCGCCTGACACGCTACACTTGCTCCCAAAACCGGGAGCAAGCCATGCGGCAAGGCACATTCCAGGATGCCCACCAGTTCACCGCCAAATGGGAAGGCGGCCTTTCCGATCACCCGGCCGACCGGGGCGGGCTCACTGCCTACGGCGCGACCCTGGGTTTCGTGCAGGAGATTGCGGCCACGGCAAGCGGCAAGAACTTTCTTCAGGCCATCGGCGTGCCGCTTCCCGTCACGAAGGCGGTGATGCGCCAGCTCCGCCCCGGACAGGTGGCGGCCATGTTCCGGCGCGAGCGCTGGGACGCGCTCAGGCTCGACGAGCTGCCGTTCCGGCAGGCGGCCCTCATCTACGATGCCGCGGTCAATCATGGCCCGGCGCAAGCCGTGAAGCTCTCCCAGCGCGGCTACAACCGCTGCGTCGTTCATGGCGTCAAGCTCGCCGTCGATGGCATCCTCGGGCCGCTGACGCGCAAGGCGCTCCAGACGGACACGGACAAGGTGGTGCGGGAAATCCTTGAGGCGCGGCGCGAGTTCTACGAGGGCATCGTGGCGGCGAGGCCGGACCAGGGCGTGTTCCTCAAGGGCTGGCTGAACCGGACCAATGACCTCGAGAAGCTGCTGCTGGCATAGGGGGCTCACATGTTCGGATGGCTCAAGAGCCTTTTCGGCATCGGCGAGAAGGCCATGGAAAAGATCTTCCCGGACCGCGCGGCCAGCCGCGAGGCGCAAAGCCGCATCAACGAGGCGGAAGTGGCCGGGGCCCCGGCCTCGCGCCTCCGGCTCTGGCGCTCCTTCCTTGGCTGGGCGCTCTCCGTGGCTTTCATCTGGGAGGTCATCGCGCGGCCCGTCATCGTCACCTACTGGCCGGAAGTGCCCTTGCCCGAGTCCGTGCTCAAGGAAGTGTCCAGCCTGCTTGTCGGGATGCTGGGCCTGGGCTTCTAGGAGGAAGTCATGGAGCACACCGTCGCCATTTCCACCACGCTCATCCCGCTGCTCCTCGCCGTCATCGGCTTTGAGGGCGCGGTCGTGGCCTGGCAGGTCAAGCGGCACCTGGACAAGAACGAGCGCGACCACGACGAGCTTTTCTCCCGCACCAATGAGCATGACCGCCGCCTCTCCGTCATGGAGAACGAGGTGGAGCACCTTAACCGCGAGGGACGGCGCTGATGGCGCGCGGCAATCCCGACACGCTCCAACCCGCACGAAGCAAGAATGAAGCAAGAAAGCGGGGCGAAGTGGGCGGCAAGAAGAGCGGCGAGGCGCGGCGCAAGAAGAAGGCCCTGCGCGAGCATCTTGAGGCGCTGCTGGCCGGGAAGCGCGGCAACCGGACGACAGCGGAGGCCGTGACCGTGGCCCTCGTGGAAAAGGCGCTGGCCGGCGACGTGCGCGCCTTTGAGGTCATCCGGGACACCATCGGCGAGAAGCCCGTGGAGAAGAGCCAGCAGGAAGTGGCCGGGGGACTGGTATTCACATGGCAGCAATGACCAGGGTCGAGATACCCTACAAGCCCCGCTATCCCGAGGTGCACGCGCAGTTGGCCGCGCACCGCTTCAGTGTGCTCGTGGCGCACCGCCGTTTCGGCAAGACCGTGCTGGTGGTGAACCACCTCATCAGGCAGGCCCTGCTTTCCGGCTGTCCGCGCGGCTCGTACGGCTATGTGGCCCCTTTCCGCAATCAGGCGAAGCTCGTGGCCTGGGACTACCTCAAGCATTACACCGCGCCCATTCCGGGGCGCACGGTCAACGAGAGCGAGCTTTCCATCGGCCTGCCGTCCAATGGCGGCGGCGCGAAGATCCGCATTTTCGGGGCCGACAATCCCGACGCCCTGCGCGGCCTCTACTTCGACGGCGTGGTGCTGGACGAAGTGGCGCAGATGAAGCCCGAGGTCTGGGAGGAGATACTCCAGCCCGCCCTTGCCGACCGCCGCGGCTGGGCCGTGTTCATCGGCACGCCCAAGGGCGTCAACCTTTTCTCCGAGCTCTACCACCGCGCCAGCGCCGCGGGCGAGGGCAGCGACTGGTGCGCCATGTCCTGGCCGGTGACGGCGACCGAGGCCCTGCCGCCCGAGGAGGTGGAGCGCCTCAGGCTGGAGCTTTCCGACAATGCCTGGCGGCAGGAAATGCTCTGCGATTTCGCGGCCAGCTCGGATGATGTGCTCATTCCGCTCTCACTGGTGGAGGAGGCGCAGCGGCGCGTCTGGCGCGAGGCGGAATACCGCTTTTCGCCGCTGGTGCTGGGCGTGGATGTGGCGCGCTTTGGCGACGACTGCTCGGTGATCTGCGCGCGGCAGGGGCTTACGGCCTTTGCGCCCGTGCTTTTGCGCAAGCTGGACAACATGGCCGTGGCCGACCGCGTGGCGCAGGAGGCGCGGGAACGCAAGGCGGCGGCCGTGTTCATCGACGCGGGCGCTGGGGCCGGGGTTATCGACAGGCTGCGCCAGCTCGGGCAGCGGGTGACAGAGGTCCACTTCGGCGGGCGGCCCATGCGGCCGGACCGCTTTGTGAACCGGCGCATGGAGATGTGGCAGCTTTTGCGGGACTGGCTCTCCTCCGGCGGGGCGCTCCCCCCGGACGAGGCGCTCAAGGCGGAGCTGGCCGCGCCCACTTACGGCTTTGACAGCCGCGGCCTGCTCCGGCTGGAGGCCAAAGAGAAGGTCAAGGAGCGGCTTCTGCGCTCGCCGGACCGGGCCGACGCCCTGGCCCTCACCTTTGCCGCGCCCGTGGCCGCGCCGGACCTTGCGGCGCAGGCGCAGGATGGCGGGCGCGCCCGCTATGACCCGCTTGCCTGGTGATGCCATGCCGAAGATGACCTATGCGCTGCTCATCCATGAGCGCCAGTACCGGGAGATCTATGCCCGGATGCGGGCCGAGCGCCTGCTCTGGGCGGCCTGGCCGGACATGGCCGAAGCGGAATGGACAGCGGAGGAGTTTTGCCAACGCCTCGGGCGCGAGGAAATGTACGTCCTCGGCGGCTACATCGACGGCGAGCCCGCGGGCGTGCTGCTGCTCTGGCCCGTGGCAGGGCGCAGCCTCTGCGCCGAGGTGGGGCTCACGGCCTTCCGCCGCCACTTCAGGCAGGCGCGGGAGCTGGCCCGCGGGGCCTTGCTCCATGCCTCGGGGGAGCTCGCGCTTTCGGCCATCATTGGCAGGGTGGCCGCGCCCAACCGCCATGTGTTGCGCCTGCTCGGGAGCCTCGGCTTCGCGGAGCTCGGGCGTGTGCCCGGCATGATCTGGTATGCGGCGCGAAAGCGTTTTGTGGACGGGGTGCTCGTCATGGCGACGCCTAAGAGCATCCGCAACAGTTTGGAGGCATGAGATGGGATTCGGAGGCAGCCCAAGCTATGACCCGCCGGCGGTGGAACCTGTGCCGGAAAAGCAGGCCACCAAGAGCGTTTCGGCCGGGGCAACGGCCGCGGCGGAAGCGCAGAAGGACAGGCAGCGCAAGAACCGGGGCCTCGCGTCCAGCATCATGACGGCGCGCGGGGCCATGGCGGAAAACGAAACGGGCGGCAACGCCACCTTGGGCTAGCGGCATGGCCGGGCATATGGACGTCAACGAGCTTTCGCGGCGCTATGCCGCCCTCAAGAGCGAGCGCAGCGGCTGGGACACGGCCTGGCGGTCGCTGGCCGAGCTCTTCCTGCCCTGCCGCTGGCGCTCGGATGACGACAGGACGGCCCACGCCCAGCCCCGGCTCAACGGGCGGCTCGTCAATTCCACGGGCGTGCTCGCCATGCGCACCCTCGCCGCAGGGATGCAGGGCGGCATGACGAGCCCGGTGCGGCCGTGGTTCCGCCTGCGCCTCAAGGGGAGGGACGGCACGGCCCCCGGCCTCAACGCCTGGCTGGAGGAAGTGACGGCCCGCATGCAGCGCGTGCTCCACGAGAGCAATTTCTACAACGCCGTGCACGGGCTCTACGCGGACCTCGGCACCTTCGGCACGGGCCTGCTCATCGAGACCGCGGACGAGAACGGCGTCCACTTCCACCGGGTGCGCGCCGGGGAATATGTGCTCGATGTCAACGGCAAGAACGAGGTGGACACCTTTTTCCGCCGCCTCTTCATGACCGCCCGGCAACTGGTGGACAGGTTCGGCGACGCCTGCCCGGAGAGCGTGCGCCGCGTGGCCGGGGCGCGCGGGGGGCTCGGGACGACGGCCCGCTACAATGTCATCCACGGCGTCTTCCCGAGGAAGGAGCGCAACGGGGCGGCGCTCGGGCCCGGCTCCCTGCCCTGGGCCTCGGTGTACTGGCTCGCCGATGGCGCGGAGAGCGGGCGGGCGGCCCTGCTCTCCGAAGGGGGCTATCGCTCCTTCCCGGCCTTTGCGCCGCGCTGGGACGTGAACGGGGCGGATGTCTACGGCCGCTCCCCGGCCATGGACGTGACGCCGGACTGCAAGATGCTCCAGGCCATGACGAGCACGCTCCGGCGGATGCAGCACAAGATGGCCGACCCGCCCGTGGTCATCGCCGCGAGCCTGCGCGGCTTCGGCGTCAACCTCGACCCCGGCGGCAAGAACTTTGTGGACATGGGCGGCCTCATGCAGGGCGGCGCGCCGGTCATGCCCGTGCAGCAGCCGGACCCGGCGGCGCTCAACTACACCATGCAGGGCATCGGCGACGTGGAGGCCATCGTGCGCGACGGCCTCTATGTGGACCTCTTCAGGATGCTCATCGACGACGACCGCCGCCAGATCACCGCAACGGAGATCCAGGCCAAGCAGCAGGAAAAGATGATCCTCATTGGCCCGGTGGTGGAGCGGCTGCACAAGGAGCTTTTGGAGCCGCTGGTCACGCGGACATACCTGCTCATGGAGGAGTATGGCGTGCTCCCGGAACTGCCGGCGGAACTCTCCGGCGAGGAACTGGACGTGACCTTTGAGAGCGTGCTCGCCCAGGCGCAGAAGCTCACGGCCACCAGCGCCATCGACCAGGGCATGGCCTTTGTGTTCCAGGCCGCGCAGGCGCGGCCCGAGGCGCTGGACGTGCTCAATGTGGACGCCATGGTCAAGAGCTACCTGGAGCGCGTGGGCATGCCGGAAGGCTGCATCAACGATGACGACGCCATCCTCCAGAACCGCGAGGCGCGGGCCCAGGCCCAGGAAAAGGCCGAGGAACAGGCGCAAGCGCAGGCGGCCATGCGGCAGATGGTGGACATGTCGGCCGCTGCCAAGAACCTCGGGCAGACGCCCACGGGCGCGGACGGCGAGACCCTCATGGGGACGCTTTTGGGAGGCATGGGAAGCCTGTGAAGGACTGGTTCGACATGGAGGGCCCGGACTGTGCGGGGGGCGCGGGGGAAGCGGCGCGGGCGCTGGAGCAGGCGCGGCTCGAGGATGCCGTGCGCGGACTTGTGGAGAGCCCTGACGGGCGAACCTTCCTGCGCTGGCTCATCCACGGGGCCGGGGTATTCCGCGCGGTCTATCCGCAGAGCCATGCGGAAGCCGCCTTCCAGGAGGGACGGCGCACCGTGGGCCTTTCGGTACTGCAGCTCTGCGTCAATGTGGGCGCGGGGGACAAACTCCTCAACAACGAGATGAACGATGAGGTGAACCATGGCTGAGGAAGTGACGGACATGGCCGGGCAGGCCGGCGGCATCGCCGACGACGCGCGGCCCGAAGGCATTGCGCAGGAAGAGCACGCGCCGGGCGGCATCGCCGAGGAGACCGGGGGCGAAATCGGGGACGGCAAGGCAGCGGACGGGAGCGGCAAAGCGGCCCCGGCCGGGGAAGGGAAAGATACGCCCGCGCCGTATGAGCTCACGGCCCCGGCGGATTTTCCGCTGCCCGAGGCCAATCTCAAGAGCTTTTCCGAGGCCTGCCACAAGCTCGGCCTTTCGCGGGAACAGGCCGAAGGGATGCTCCACTGGCACAGGGATTTCCACACTGCCGTGAGCGGCGAGACGCAGGCGGCCGAGGCCCGCGTGCTCGACGGCTGGCAGAAGGAGATGCAGGCCGCCCGGGACTTCGG
>CAMWTD010000133.1 GCA_947177085.1 uncultured Desulfovibrio sp. | reverse complement strand
TCTTCGGGGCCATCCCCTTCTTTATCGCGGCCCTGAAGCCGTGGAGCTTCTACATCCGTGAGGGCGCGCCCAGAGATGCGGAGACGCCGGCGGAGAACGCCGCGGAGGCCCGGGAGGAAGCGAAGTAGGGCGAGATAAAAAACTGCCGCAGGCAAGGACGTCACCTGACGCCCGCAGCGGAAAAACCTTAAACCAGCGCGCATGGGGGAGGCAGGAATATTCCCCCATACGCGCTGGTTTTTTTGCGGGAAAGGCCGATTTTTGGCAGGGTTCCGGAAGGGCTGAGCGCGCCTAGCCCCCCAGGGCGTTCATGGGGCGCTTGCCGCGCGGGGGGACGGCGTCCGCCTTCAGGAGGGCCTCGCCCAGGGGCCGGTCGAGGCAGGCGAGGCGAAGGACGCGGGCGATGCGCTCGTCAGGGAGGCCCGGCGTGTGGCGCAAGAGGCCCGCAAGCCGGTATTCGCGCCCGGAAAAGAGGCAGGTGCGCAGGGCCCCGTCGCTGGTGAGGCGCAGCCGGTTGCAGCGGGCGCAGGCGTGGTCGCCCGTGGCGGCGATGAAGCCGATGCGTCCCAGACCGTTCTTCAGAGCGAACATGCGCGCGGGCCCGGGGATGGCGTCCCGGCCGGCATCCGACGTTTCGAGCAGCCGCACCCGACTGGCGACGGCGTCCCGCACTTCTTCCACCGGCCACAGGAGTGCGGCGTCGATCTGGCCGCCCAGGGGCATGAGCTCGATGAAGCGCACATCGAGGGGCATGGTCATGGCCGCGTGGATAAAGTCGTCCAACTGGCCTTCGGTCACGCCGCGCAGGGCCACCGCGTTGAGTTTGACCCTGAGGCCGGCCCGCAACAGTCCCTCCAGCGCGGCGAGCACCTGCGCCGCTTCGTCGCGGCCGGTGATGCGGGCGAAGACCTCGCGGTCAAAGGCGTCCAGCGAGAGATTGACGGAGGAGACGCCGAGGGCGCGCAAAAGCGGAATATGCGGCGCAAGCAGGCTGCCATTGCTCGTGACGGCCAGGCGCAGCCCGGGATGCCGCTTGCGCAGCATGACGAGGAAGGCGTCGCAATCCTTGCGCATGAAGGGCTCGCCCCCGGTCACGCGCACCTTGCGGATGCCGTGCGCCACCGCAATGTCCACCAGCCGCAGGATTTCCTCGTAGCGCAGGATGCGCTCATGCGAGAGCGGGCGCTCCTTGTCAGCGCTGCGGCAATAGCTGCAGTGGAAGTTGCAGCGATCAGTCACGGAAACGCGCAGGTAGCGCGCGATGCGTCCGTGTCTGTCCGGAAGCATGGTTCCTCCCCTTCAGGCTGTTGCGGTGGCACGACAAGGCCCAAAAGCATCCAGGCAGTCATAGTGGATTTTCGCGCTTTGGGAAAGGTGCGCCCACGCTGTTTTTTCCCTGCTCCCCCCTGCCCCAAAACCCCGCGAGGTCGGCCTTGGTATTGCAATTGAGGAACAGGGGCGCAGCGTCCGGCCCGTAGGACAGCCTTTGCAGCCGTTGCGGCGGAATGAGGCGAAAAAGGGAGCGTTCCCCGCTGGCGAGGCCGGACTGGAGATACGGCAGGGCCGCCACGGCGTAGACGCCCACGAGCATCTCGGCCTTGCCCGTTGCGGCGTCGGCATACACGGTGGCAAGAGTATCGGGCGGAGCCGGGGCGTCCAGCAGGTTGGCCAGCAGCTTCCGCGTCAGGCGGGGCAGGTCGCAGGCGAGCACCAGCACGCGCCCGGCCCCGCGCTCTTGCGCGGCCTCAAGCGCCGCCGCCACGCCGCGCGCGGGCCCCTCCCCCTCCGCAGCATCCACAAGGCAGGGATATCCGGGCCGCGGCCGGAGCGGGGAGCAGCACACCCAGGCAGGGCGCACGAGCGAGGTCACAAGACGCCATGCGCGGGCGAGCAGGGTTTCGCCGGAAATTTCGATTTCCGCCTTGTCCGTCCCCATGCGGCGGGAGCGGCCGCCGGCGAGGACGGCCCCGGCCGTCCCGGGCCACGGGCTTTCCAGGCTTTCCACAGCTTCCCTCTCCGGGGTGGCGACCTTAGCCGACGGTCAGGATAACCGCCGCCGGGCTGAAGAATATCTCGACCCGCGCCCCGGGCTCCCGGAGCCACTCCATTTCCGCGACGGGGCGCACTGAACAGGCCTCGCCGCCGTCATCAAGGGTGATGAGCGTTTCGGCATAGTCATCATCACGGCGGACGGCGTCGACAGTCCCGGCAAGGCGGTTGGCCCCGTCGGCCGGCCTGCCCCCCGCGGTTTCCGGCCGTGCCTCGATCCACAAGGCCTTGACCGCCCCGCTCACGATGACGCCCGGCGCGAGCCCCAGGGAGCGGCAGCTCCGCCCCGTGATGCGCGCGCGGATCTCAAGCCCGGAAGCCGTGGCAAAGGCCACGTCGGCGAGCAGCCCCGTGTGGCGCACCCGGGTGACGCGGCCGCGAAAATGGTTGCGCGCGCTCGTGCGCGCGTATCCCTGAATGCGCTCGCGCAAAAGCCGCCTGGCCGCATCGGCGTCAAAGCGCACGAGGCTTTTCCTTTCCGCGGCGTCCCGGCCGAGGAAGGCGTCCACCAGCGAGGGGTGGACGCCCGCGGCCGCGAGCTCAAGGCCCCGGTGGCGGCGCAGCCCGCGCGCCGTGAAAAGCACCGGGTTGAGGCCGCAGGCCAGGGCGCACTGGTGGAGGCTGCGGCGCACGCGGCTTGCGTCGCAGAGGAAGGGCCGCGCCTGTTCCCGGCCCTCCCAGGCTGCCCATACCGTGCCGAGCTTTTTGGCAACGGCGGGAGGCAGGGGCACTTCCCGGGCCGCCTCCCCCCGGGGGCCTGGCACATGCAACAGGGCGCACCCGAAATCAAGACATTCCCCGCTGAGCCGGAAAATCTCCACCAGTTGCAGGCCCGCGTGGCGCAAAAGCATGAAGATGAACCAGAGCCGCACACGCGGATGCCGGAGACGGGGCCCGTCGGCTGCATAGAGCCGCTCCTCCAGCCAGATCTCGGCGGCGAGAAGCTCGGCCTCGGTAAGCCCGCGCGATGGAGGCGCGGCGCGGGGCCGCTTTTGGGGCGTCGCGGCCCCGGTGGAGTGCGCCGGCGTCGTTTCCTTCCCTGTCGTTCCTCGGGCAGCGGCCATGCGTTCTCTCCGGCGGCCCGGCATGGGCGCGTTTTGGTCAAAATCGTGCGCAGGTTGCAGGCGCGCACCGGGTGGATACTATCAGGAAAAATTCCCTTCCAGCAAGGAGAGAGGCCATGAAAAAACCTCTGGAGAAAATTTGCCGCGTCGCCGCGGGCGCGGCACTTGCCGTGGGGCTCGCCGCCAATGCCGTGGCGGCGGAGATGACGGTCTCGGCGGCGGCCAGCCTCACGGATGCCTTCGGCGAGATGAAGACCCTGTTTGAAAAGGCGCATCCCGGGCTTCACGTCAACACCAACTTTGCCGCCTCCAACCCGCTGCTCAAGCAACTGGAGGAAGGGGCGCCGGCGGATGTCTTCGCCTCGGCGGACCAGCAGACCATGGACAAGGCCGTGGCAGCCAAGGTGGTCGATCCGGCCACGCGGCGCAACTTCGCCGTTAACGACCTCGTGCTCATCGTGCCCAGGGGCGCCAAAAAGCCCGCCAACCTGGCGGATTTGAAAGCCATGAAGCGCATCGCCATCGGCAACCCGGATTCCGTGCCCGCCGGGCGCTACGCGCGCGACGCCCTCGCCGCAGCGGGCCTGTGGGAGGCGCTTTTGCCGGAATGCGTGCAGGCGGCCAGCGTGCGCCAGGCGCTCGCCTATGTGGCGCGCGGCGAGGCTGACGCGGGCTTTGTCTACCGCACCGACGCCCTGCAGATGGGCGACAAGGTGGAAATCGCCCTTGTGGTGGGCGACCACGAGCCCGTGCTCTACCCCATAGCCGTGGCGACCACTGGCGCGAACCCCAAGGCCGGGCAGGAATTCATCGACTTCGTGCTCTCGCCGGAAGGCCAGCGGGTTCTGGCCCGCTACGGCTTCTCCAGGCCTTGAACGAGCGCATGGACGACTCCCTTTCCAGCCTTGTGGTGGTCCCGCTCGGCATTTCCCTGCGCGTGGCGGGCGTGGCGACCCTGATTGCCTTCGTGGTCGCCATTCTCGCCGCGTGGGGGCTCTCGCGCCGGCGCGGGCCGCTCCCGGCCGTGCTGGACGCCCTCTGCACCTTGCCCCTGGTGCTTCCGCCCACGGTGCTCGGCTACTACCTCATCCTGCTGGTGGGCAGGCGCGGGCTCTTGGGGCAGGCGCTCGCCGATATGGGCATCCAGCTCATGTTTTCCTGGCAGGGGGCCGTGGTGGCGGCCACGGTGGTCATTTTTCCGCTCATATACAAATCCGCCCGCGCCGCGCTGGAGGGGGTGGACGCGCGCTATGAGGACGCGGCGCGCAGCCTCGGGGCTTCGGAGTGGCGCGTTTTCCTCAGCGTCTCCCTGCCGCTTGCCTGGCGCGGCGTCTTTGCCGGCGTGATGCTGGCCTTTGCGCGCGGCATGGGCGAATTCGGGGCCACCCTGATGATTGCCGGCAATATCCCGGGCAAGACCCAGACCCTGGCGCTCGCCATCTATTCGGCCTTCCAGGCCGGGGAGGACATGCGCGCCACCATGCTTGCCCTCGTCACCTCGGCGCTCTGCGTGGCCCTGCTCGCCGGGGCGGAACTCTTGCTCAAACGGCGTTTGCGCTGATGCTGTCCGTCGACATCTCAAAGCAGGTCGCGCGCGGGCCCGCGCCCTTTCGGCTGGAAGCCGGTTTCACGCTTCCGCCGGGGACCCGCAACGCCGTGTTTTTCGGCCCCTCGGGCTCGGGCAAGACCCTCACCCTGCAGTGCATCGCCGGCCTGCTTATGCCGGACAGCGGCCGCATCGCGGTGGGCGACGCCGTCTTTTTCGACAGCAGGGAGGGCGTGCGCCTCCCCGCGCGCCAACGCGGGGTGGGCTATGTACCCCAGGACTATGCCCTTTTCCCGCATCTCACCGTTCTCCAGAATGTGGCCTATGCCCATACCGGGCTCTTCGGCCGGGTAGTGGGCGGACAGGAGCGGGACGAGGCCCTGGCGATGCTGGAGCGCTTCCGCATCCCGCAGCTTGGCGGCCGCTATCCGCACGAGCTTTCCGGCGGGCAGCGCCAGCGGGCGGCGCTCGCGCGGGCGCTCAACGCCGCGCCGCGCCTCCTGCTCATGGACGAGCCCTTTTCCGCGCTGGACGTGCCCCTGCGCGAGGCCCTGCGCCGGGAAATCCGGGACCTCCTGGGGGCGCTCGCCATCCCCTCAATCATCATCACCCATGACCCCGCGGACGCGGAAGCCTTCGGGGACACGCGCGTCGTCTTTGAGGGCGGCCGCGCGTCCCTCGCGTAGCAGAAGGGGGCGGCCCACCGCCGCGCTCACTTTGTGAAGCGCATCAGGAGCCGGATCATGGGGCTCGTGAGCAGGCTGGCGAGGATGGTGCCCTCGCGTACGCCCGCGAGGTCATTGAGCACGATCCAGCACAGCAGAAGGGCGGAAAGGCTCATCACAACGTCGCAAAGCATGCGCAGCCGGCCGAAATCCTTGGCCGTCACCGCGGCAAGGGCGAGCACGAAGGCGTCATAGGGAAGCACCGCGATATTGGCCCGGATGGTGAGGAAGGCGCCCACGCCGATGAGCATTGAGCCCCCCGCCACCCAGAGGACGCGCGTAAGGTAGGTGTGCGGGTCCCAGCCCAGCAGCGCGAACATGGAGCCGTCCACGCAGGTCCCGAAGATACAGGCGAGGAAGGCCTGGAGAAAAATCGCCCAGAAGCGGATGCGGCTGCGCAAAAGCGCCCACTCAGCCGCAATAAGCGCGAGATTGAAGCCGATGACGCACGCGCCGAAGGAAACGGAGGGAAAGATGAGGGACAGGGAATAGGGGAGGGCGGCGATGGGCGTTGTGCCGAGCAGGGCCTTGGTGGTGACGGCAACTCCGAAGGCGACGCAGCCGAGGCCCACAAAAAAGACGAGAAGGCGCAAAGGCATGGGAAAGAAAGGCCCCCCCTGAAAACGATTGAAATGATTGATAAAATACGCAGTTAAGAACTATATTTTACGCAGAAGGGCAGCCAATGGCAAGGAAGGCACGAGGAGGAAGCGGCCCGGTGGATGTTATTTGATTTCATCCAGCAATTTTTGGCGGTATTTTTCAACCACGCAGAAAAATTCTTCGGGCCTGATTTTTAATGCCTCGCAGATGGAATAGAT
>CAMWTD010000132.1 GCA_947177085.1 uncultured Desulfovibrio sp. | reverse complement strand
CGCCAGGCGGCCGCCGGTTGCGGGCCTTGCGGCGCGTGAATCTCTGGAGGTTCTGGGGCGCCCATGCCGGTCCCCGCTAGAACTGGAAATAGAGAAACACGGTTTCCCGCGAAGCCAGCGCCAGCGCGGCGAAGGTCAGCACGGCCAGGGCCGCCGCCCAGACCGGCGTCGGCCGCCAGCGCAGACGCCCATGGCCCCCATCCCTCCCGCCGAAGACCACTTCCTGGCTGTTGGGGCAGCCCCAGACGATGACGCCGCACACGGCGAGCAGCGCGAAGGGCAGCCAGCCGCTGAAAAAGCGGTTGGGCAGAAGCGCGGCCATGAGGCTGTCCGGCGCTGACGGGTCCAGCCGGGCGAGAAAGCCCGCAAGGCCGGCCCCGGCGTCCGGCGTCATCAGGGGGGGCCACACTTCGGGGCCGGCCCCGGCCAGGGCCGTGTACATGGTCATGGCCGCGTCAAGGTTTGGCGCGCGGAACACCACCCAACAAAGGTTGATGCAGAAAAAGGTCAGCAGCACGCAGAAAAGCCGCCCGGGCGCGGCCGCCAGCAGCCGCTCGGCGAGCGTCCCGCGCGCGCACGCGCGAAAGAAGTGGTTGACCGTGAGCATGGCCCCGTGGAGCGCGCCCCAGAGGATGAAAGTCCAGCCCGCGCCGTGCCACGCGCCGCCGATGAGCATGGTCAGGAACAGGTTCGCATACTGGCGCGGGCGTCCCGCCCGGTTGCCGCCAAGAGGGATATAGATGAAATCGCGCAGCCACGCGCCGAGGGTGATGTGCCAGCGCCGCCAGAAGTCCACGATGCCCGTGGCCTTGTAGGGCGACGCGAAATTCTCGGGGAGCCTGAGGCCGAGCATGAGCCCGAGGCCGATGGCCATGTCCGTATAACCGGAAAAATCAAAATAAAGCTGGAAGCTGTAGGCGAGCGAGCCGAGCCACGCCTCCAGCGTGGAGGGCCAGACGCCCCGGGCCGCGGCGTTGAACACCGCGTCGGCATAGGCCCCGATGCTGTCCGCGAGCAGGACCTTCTTGCCGAGGCCCAGCGCCAGCAGGGTGAACCCGCGGGCGAGATTTTCGGCGCGCAGGCCCGAGAGCGCCCCCAGTTGCGGGCCCATCTCGCCGTACCGCACGATGGGCCCGGAAATAACCCAGGTAAAACAGGAGGCGAAGAGCGCGTGCGCCGCAAGGCCCCCGGGCGTGATTTCCCGGCGGTAGACGCCCGTGAGCCACGCGATCTGGATGAAGGTATAGAAGGAAATGCCGAGCGGCAGCCCGGGGGGCGCGAAGCTCCAGTCCGTCCCGCAGAGGCGCGCCGCGCAGTCCACGAGAAAACCGGCGTACTTGAACCAGACGAGCGGCAAAAGATTGCAGGCAAGCGCGAGAACGAAGATCCCCCTCCGGCCGGGACGCCTTTTTTCCGCGCCCTCGGGCCGGGGCGCGGCGAGCGCGGTGCCGAAGGCGTGATTCATGGCGATGAGGGCCAGCAGGAGCGCGAGGAAGCCGAGGCCCCAGAAGGCGTAAAAGACCAGCGAAACGAGCAGCAGCAGCCACGCGAGCGCCTGGGCCGGCCGGGCGGCCGCGCGGCTCGCCCAGGCCCAGGCGAGCAGGGTCAGCGGCAGGAAGCAGAAGAGGAAGGGATAGGAGCTGAAGAGCATGTCGGTTCCGCCCGCGGAAGCCGTGAAGCGGCGGTTTCAGCCCGCGGCTTCAGCGCCCTTCCCCGGCCCGCGCGCCGCCCAGCGGGAAAAAGTCCTCCGCGCCCACGCGGAAAATGATGCCCGAGCCCGGCTCCGTGAGGCAGGGGGCCTTGCGCACGGCCTCGCAGATGGCCGGGGCGGCGTCGCTCGCCGCCAGCACCAGCAGCACCTCCTTTTCCGGCACGATGGTGATGCCGAAAAAACTGGCGTCGGCCTCGGTTCCCGTGCCGCGCGCCTTGAGGATGGTCCCGCCGCGCGCGCCGGCCCCCCGCGCGGCGGCCATGAGGTCGTCGGCATAGCCCGCGTTGACGATGGCGAAAATGAGCTGGTGTCCTGTGGGCTCTTTCATGGTCTCTCCCTGGGCGGCCCCTGTGCCGCCCCCGAGCGCCTGCCAGGCGCTGCGGACGACGGCGGTGACGTCGAGCACGATGCCGATGCCCGTGGTCTTGCGGAAAATCTCCGGCGAGCGGCGCACGGCGGCGGCGATGCCGGGCATGTCCTTTGGCGGCGCAAGCACGAGGACAAGGTCCTTTTCCGTGTCGGCGAGGCAGAGCAACTGCAGAAGCCGGTTCGCCGCGCAGCCGCGCCCGCTGAGGATGGTCCCGCCGCGCGCCCCGGCGTCCCGCGCCACGCGGGCCACGCGGTCGCCCGCGCCGTGGCGCGTCACCACGACGAGCAGCTTTCCTGTGGTCGCAAGCCCGGTCTCACTTGTCATGCGCGCCCTCCCCGGCTGCATGGGGCAAAGGCCGCGCGGCCTTGCGCCGCCGCGCCGCCCTGCCATAGAGGATGCCGAGCGCCTGGATGGCGATGAGCGGCGTCATGGCGATGAGCGCGATGACGCCGAAGGCGTCGGTGATGGGATTGCCCCCGAGCCCCCCGGAAGCGCCGAGGGTGAAGGCGAGGATAAAGGTCGAGGCCATGGGGCCGGAGGCCACGCCGCCCGAGTCGAAAGCGATGGCCGTGAACATGGGCGGGCACACGAAGGTCAGGCCCAGGGCCAGCGCGTAGCCGGGAATGAGGAAGTACCAGAGCGAGTGGCCGCCGGCCACGCGGAACATGGCGAGCCCCACGGCCGAGGCCACGCCGATGCAGAGCGTGATAAGGATGACCCTGCTGCGGATGCTGCCGCCCGAGACCTCCTCCACCTGCCTCGTCAATACCCACACGGCGGGCTCGGCCAGCACGGCGAGCGCGCCGAGCGCCACGCCCGTGCCGACGAGCAGCCACGCCGGGCGCGTCACGGCGATGAGCCGGCCGAGCGAGCTCCCGGCGGGGATGAAGCCGCCCTTGACGCCCACGAAGAAGCACACCAGGCCGAGAAAGGTGTAGAGCAGGCCCATGACCACGCGCAAAAGCCGCGTGCGCGTCATCCGGCGCAAGAGGAAGATGCGGAACGCGGCGAACAGCCCCGCCAGCGGGGCCAGCGCCATGCCCACCTCGGCCGCCGTGTCCGGCACGAGGGCGAGAAAATGCGCGGCGAGGCCGCGGGCCTCCTCCCCGGCGAGGGCCGGAGGCGCCCCGCCCGCGCCCTGATGCATCATGCCGAGCAGGAGGACGGAGAGGATGGGCCCGATGGAGGCGAGCCCGATGAGCCCGAAGCTGTCGTCCCGGGCGTCGCCGCCGCGCACCGCGGCCACGCCCACGCCGAGGGCCATGATGAAGGGCACGGTCATGGGCCCGGTGGTGGCCCCGCCGGCGTCGAAGGCCACGCCGAGAAAGGCGGGCGCGGTGAAGGCCGCGCAGGCGAAGATGAGGCCGTAAAACGCGAGCAAAAGGAGCCTGAGCGACACCTGGAAGACGATGCGCCCGAGCGCCACGGCCACGAACAGGCCCACGCCCACGGCGATCATGCCCACGAGCGCGAGGTGCGAGATGCCCGGGTCCACGGCCGAGACCTGCTGCGCGAGCACATGCACGTCGGGCTCGGCCACGGTGATGAGGAAGCCGATGACAAAACCCGCCCCGAGGAGCAGGGGCAAATTGCGCCGCGAGGTAAGCGCGGAGCCAGCGCGGCTGCCCACGGGGACCACGCCGATCTCCGCGCCGAGGAGGAACACGGCGAGGCCGAGAATGAGGAGCGCGCCCCCGGCGAGAAAACGGCCCAGGTCGTCCCCGAGCGGCGCGGCCGTGAAGTGCAGCAGCCACACCAGGGCCATGACGGGAATGACCGAGGTGGCCGCTTCTTTCAGTTTCTCGAGCAGGATCATGCCGTCCTCACGGGCAAAGGCTTTTGCCGGCTTTTTTATAGGAAAAAGGCTGCGCACGGTCAAGGCGGGGGCGGCTCCCGGGGCGCGCCTCCACGCCCGCGGGCCGCGGCTTCCGCGCGGGACGCCCCTCCGGCTTGCCATTCCCGGTGCAAGGGGGCATACTGCCGAATCCCCGCACTTTCGCGGGCCCCCTCGCCCAAAGGACGCCCATGAAGCCCATCACCCTCCAGCGAAAGCCCCGCGGCAAAAAATCCCTGTGGCGCGAATATGCGGAAGCGCTCGCCGTGGCGCTCATCCTGGCCTTCGTCATCCGCACCTTCATCGTCCAGGCCTTCAAGATCCCCTCGGAATCCATGGTGGGGACGCTCCTCGTGGGGGATCACCTCCTCGCCAGCAAGTTCGCCTACGGCGTCAAGCTCCCCTTCACGGACACCTATATCTACGAGGGCGACGAGCCCGCGCGCGGCGACATCATCATCTTCCGCTATCCCAACGACAAAAGCGTGGACTACATCAAGCGCATCATCGGCGTGCCCGGCGACGTCATCGAGGTGCGCGACAAGCAGCTCTACCGCAACGGCCAGCCCGTGAAGGAGAGCTATATCCGCCACAGCGACCCCACGGGCCGCGAGCCCGTGCGCGACAACTACGCGCCCGTGACCGTGCCGCCGGGCAAGTACTTCGTCATGGGCGACAACCGCGACAACTCGCTGGATTCGCGCTTCTGGGGCTTTGTGGACAAGAGCGACATCAAGGCCAAGGCCTGGCGCATCTACTGGTCCTGGGGCGGCCTCGACGACATCCGCTGGTCGCGCATCGGCCAGAAGCTCCTCTAGGCAGCCCGCATGATCGTCCGCCTCCTGAGCGGCGCGTTGGCCGGGGTGGACGCCTTCCCCGTGGAAGTGGAGGTGGACTACACCCGCCAGGGCCTGCCCGGCTTCAGCCTCGTGGGCCTGCCCGAAACCGAGGTGCGCGAGGCGCGCGACCGCGTCTTTGCGGCGCTTCGGGCGAGCGGCTTCAGGCTCCCGCCCGGGCGCGTCACCGTCAACCTCGCGCCCGCCGGGCAGCGCAAGTCCGGCGCGGGCTATGACCTTCCCCTGGCGCTCGGGCTGCTCGCGGCCGCGGGCCTCGTGCCCGCGGAACGCGCGGAGCGCCATGTCTTCACGGGGGAGCTCTCCCTTTCCGGGGCGCTCAGGCCCGTACGCGGCGTGCTGCCGCTGGCCCTGCTCACGCGGGAGCTCCATGCCGGCGGCCGCGCGGACGGCCTCGTGGTCCCGCCGGGCAATGCCGCCGAGGCAGCGGTGGTTTCCGGGCTTGCCGTCTTTGCGCCGCGAAGCCTCGCGGAGTGCGCGGCCTTTCTCGCCGGAGAGCGGGTCCCCGAAGCGCCCCGCCGGCCCGAACCCGCGGCGGCGGCTGGCAGCGCCGCGCCGGACTTCGCCGAGGTCAAGGGGCAGGAGGCGGCCAAGCGCGCCCTTGAGATCGCCGCCGCCGGGGGCCACAATATCCTCCTGGTGGGACCGCCCGGCAGCGGCAAGACCATGCTCGCGAGGCGGCTCCCCGGCATCCTGCCGCCGCTCTCCTTCGAGGAGGCGCTGGACGTGACGCGCGTCATGAGCGTGGCCGGGCTGCTCTCGCCGGATTCCGGCCTCGTGGCGGAGCGTCCCTTCCGCGCCCCCCATCATACCGTCTCGGACGTGGCGCTGGTGGGCGGCGGCCGCACGCCGCGCCCCGGCGAGGTGAGCCTCGCGCACCGGGGCGTGCTCTTCCTCGACGAGCTTGCCGAATTTCCCCGCGCCGCCCTGGAGGCGCTGCGACAGCCCCTGGAGGACGGCGTGGTCACGGTGTCGCGCGCCGCGGGCAGCGTGACCTACCCGGCCCGGTTTATCCTCGCGGCTGCCATGAATCCCTGCCCATGCGGCCATTATGGCGACGCCGCCCACGCCTGCGCCTGCCGCCCGGAAGAAGTGGCGCGATACCGGCGCAGACTTTCCGGCCCCCTGCTCGACCGCATCGACCTGCATGTGGACGCGCCCCGGGTGAGCTATGCCGAATTTCGGTCAGGCTCGGCCGCGTCGCCGGAACGCTGGAGCACGGCGGCCATGCGCGGGCGCACGCTCGCCGCGCGTGCGGCGCAGCAGGCCCGCCACGAGGCCTTCCTGGCGGAGGCTGGCGCAGGCGGCGAAGCGGGGCAAGCCGCTCCCGCGCCGCTCAATGCCGCCCTTTCCGGGCGCGAGCTGGAGCGCCACTGCGCGCTCGACGCCAGCGGCCACGCGCTCATGGAAGCGGCCATGGACCGCCTCGGCCTCTCGGCCCGCGCCTGCACGCGCATCCTGCGCGTGGCCCGCACCATCGCCGACCTCGACGGCGCGGATGCCATCGGCGAGGCGCACCTCGCCGAAGCCGTGGGCCTGCGCATCCTCGACCGGGAGAATGCCC
>CAMWTD010000131.1 GCA_947177085.1 uncultured Desulfovibrio sp. | reverse complement strand
AGCCTGCCCCATGCACGAAATGTCCGTGGCCATGAGCCTGCTTGAGCTCGCACAGGAGGCGGCGGCAAGCCGGGGCTGCGCCCGGCTTGAGCGCGTGCGCGTGGAATATGGCGCGCTCGCGGGCATCATGCCCGAGGCGCTTGAGCTTTGCTTCGAGGCCGTCACGCGCGGAACCGCGCATGAGGGCGCGCGTCTCGAGCTCGTCTGCCTGCCGCTTCGCCTGCGCTGCGTGTTTTGCGGCGCGGTGTTCGGCGGCGAGGGGCAGGAGGCGCGCTTCACGCCCTGCCCGGGCTGCGGCGAAGTGGTCGGGCATGTGGTGGAGCAGGGCAAGGAACTGCGCCTGCTCGAGGTCGAGGCCAGTTGACGTGCAGCACGTTTGCGCCCATTTCCCGGAGCCCAGGAGGCCCTGATGCAGATTCCCGTTGTCCGCAATGTTCTCGAAGCCAATGACAAGATGGCGGCCGAGGTGCGCCGCGAGCTGGCTTCGCGCGGCATCCTCGCGCTCAACCTCATCAGCTCCCCGGGGGCGGGCAAGACCACCCTGCTCGAGCGCACCCTGCGCGACCTCGCGCCAGAATTCCGCATGGCGGTCATCGAGGGCGACCTCCAGACGGATAACGACGCCCGCCGGGTGGCGGCCACCGGGGCCCAGGCCGTGCAAATCAACACCGACGGCGGCTGCCACCTCAACAGCAATCTCGTGCTGTCGGCCATGGAGCGGCTCGATCTCGCCGGCCTCGACATCCTCTTCATCGAGAATGTGGGCAACCTCGTCTGCCCGGTGGAATTCGACTGCGGCGAGGACGCCAAGGTGGCCATCCTCAGCGTGGCCGAGGGCGACGACAAGCCGGAGAAATATCCCCTGCTGTTCAACCTGGCCCGCGCCATGCTGCTCAACAAGGTGGACCTGCTGCCCCATGTGGACTTTGACGTGGACCGCGCCCGCGCCCACGCCACGCGCCTCAACCGGGACCTTGCCGTGTTTGAGGTCTCGGCGCGCGACGGCAGCGGCATGGATGCCTGGTACGAATGGCTGCGCGCCATGCGCAAGGCCAAGCAGGCCGGCCGGGACTAGAGCGGCGTTTCAGCCTTTTTTGCGGGGCGCCCCGCCCCCATTGCCGCGATAGGCGGCCAGATCCAGCAGGAGCACGCCCGAGGCCGGCCTGAGGGTGAGAGTGAAGATCTGCACATCCGTGCGCGGCTCATCCCCGTCCGCCAGCGCCGGGAGCTCCGCCGCCGGGGCGAGCATGAAGCTCGCCTCGCCCCGCCCTTGCGCGAGGAAGCGCTGGAGCGTCTGGTCAAGCAGTTCCCGCTTCTTTTCCACTGAAAGATCGGGCATTTCCGCAAAATCCATGTCCAGCCCGGGAAATTCCGCCTGCCAGGGCGTGAGGCCACGGGCATAGAGCTCGGCCAGCAGTTGCTCGAGCGCCGCTTTTTCCAGCGGACGCCGCAGCTCCAGATGCTCCAGGTACTCGTGGCCGAGGCTTTTGACGTCCTCGCCGGCGGCCGTCGCCCCTCCGGGGATGAGGCGCGCGGCCCAGAGCTGGCCGGCAAAGCCCAGGCCCTCCAGCAGGGCGTCATTGTCGTCGCGCGGGACATCCGGCCGGAGCAGGGAGCAGACGTCGCTCATGGTCATGCCGGGGCGGAACTGGTCCAGCTCGCATACCGGGCGGCTGCCCGGTTGGGGGACCAGCTCCCGCACTTCGCCGCGCACATGGCGGGAAATGCCGTCGCGCGATTCGAGGATCATGCAGGCCGCGTGGTCGCCGCAAAAGGTCATGCGGCGCGCATCGCCCAGGGGCACGTCCCGGAAGGACCAGAACTCGAGGCCCGTGTCCACCCGCATGTCGGCCACGCCGCCGGGATTCTCCACCTCGTCGCGCTGCCCCGGGGCCATGTCCAGCCGCAGGAAAAAAATCTTCAGCCCGGAGTGGAAGCGGATATTGAGGAGGTCCTGGCTCGTCTGGTTGCTGATGCTCAACTCCGGCGCGGCGGCTCGGGCCGGGTGCGCGGCCATCCACAAAAGCGGCAGGACAAGCGCGAAAAGGGGGACGCGGCGCAATAAGACCATGGGGACGCCTCCAGCGATTTTTGCCCGCGTGCGGTCCGCCTGTGCCGGGCGGCGCGCCCCGCGGAGCCCGGAGCAGGCCGAAACGCCCGCAAATGCAGGCTTTGCGCCAGTGTAGCAGAGGCCCGGGGACGGCTGTCAAGCCGCCGCGCCGCCAAGAGGCCCCGCGCTTTACGCGCCGGGCTTGCGTTGCTATGCTGTTGCCGCCTTTGGCATTTGCGCGGTGTGGCCGCGCAGTGAACGTCTTTTCTGGAACAGGCGAGACCAGGATGCCCGTGAGCCCTTCCCGAAACACGGGGCGCGTTCCTTTTTTGCGGCTGCGCCTTTCCTCCCTGTTGGCGCTCGCCTTTCTGGGCGTCGCGGCCATTGCGCTCGCCTATGTGGGCGGCGTCATGACCGGGCGCGCCTCGGCCAGCGCCGAGCGACGCCTCGCCGCCGTCGAGGCCGGCAGGAGCGCGCCGCAGGCGCCCGCACCGGGAGCAACGGCAGCCCGGGACGCCCCGTCTGCCGGGCCGGGACAGGAGGGTCCGGGCATCCTCTCCCCGGAGGAGCTCCGCTTCGCCCGCGCCCTGCGCAATGAGGATGGCGCGCCGGAACCCCCCGCTCTGCAGCGGCCAGCGCCATCGCCGATTGCGGCCGCTCCGCAGGTTGCCCCGCAGGCCTCTCCGATTCCCGGCCAGGTTCCCGCACAACTTCCGGGACAGACGGGGCAGCCCCTGCCAGGCCCGGGCTCCGCGCCCGGGGGTGTGCCGCAAGCCCTGGCCCCGACACAGGCAGCCGCGCAGCCCGGGCCCATGCAGGACTATGTTTTCCAGATGGGGGCCTTCCGCGACGAGGACAGCGTGGACAGCCTGCGCCAGCGCCTCGAGGGGCGCGGCCTGCGCACCCGGATGCAGCGCGAGGGCAAGCTCTATGTGGTGCTCGTGCTCTTGCGCGGCGACGCGGCCCGCGCCGAGGAGGTCACGCGCATCGCCGAGGAATTGCGCCTCGGCAAGCCCATGCTCAAGAGCCGCAAGCCCGTGCAGCCGTGATGCGCGCCAGACGGCCCATGCGGACGACTTGACAGCGCGGCGCTTTTTTGCCACAAGTGGCCCGGTACGCGCTTACTTCGCGCCAGCTTAGCTCAGTTGGTAGAGCAGCTGATTCGTAATCAGCAGGTCAAGAGTTCAAGTCTCTTAGCTGGCTCCAGAGGTGTTTCAGGGGCTCACGGAACCTTCCGTGGGCCCCTTTGTCATGGTTTTCGGGGCCCCGCGCGGGTTTCGTGGGTGAAGGAAAATTTTCGGGATATTTAACTGCGCGTCACCGGAGGAAGAAAAATCGCGGGCGCACGCTTCCGGCGCGGGCGGCGTGTGTTGCCCCACCGCCCGCATCCTTGTATACTGGCGGAAAGCCCGGCCGGGGCGAGAGAGCGCGTCCGGTCCAACAAATTTCGCCTCGAAACGGCGCACGCGCTCTTTTGGCAACGCTGCAGAATTTTTGGAGGACCGCTATGGATGCCCTCAACGGCCTCAATGCCGCAACGGTCATTTTTGTGGCGCTGCTGGTGTTTGCCATTGGCTACCGCTTCTATGGCCTTTTTCTGGCGCAGAAGGTGTTGAACCTCAACGACGCGCGAAAGACCCCGGCGGTGCGCTTCGCCGACGGTCATGACTATGTGAAAACCAACAAATATGTGCTGTTCGGCCACCATTTTGCCGCCATCGCCGCGGCGGGCCCGCTGCTCGGCCCGGTGCTGGCCGCGCAGTACGGCTATATGCCGGGCCTGCTCTGGATCCTTATCGGCTGTGTGCTGGCGGGCGGCGTGCATGACCTCGTCGTGCTCTTCTGCTCGGTGCGACACAAGGGCCTGAGCCTCGCCTATATCGCCGGGAAGGAAATCGACCCCGCCACGGGAACCGTGACCGCCTGGTCCGTGCTCGCCATCCTGCTCCTCACCCTCGCCGGGCTGTGCATCGCCGTGGTCAATGCCATGCACAACAGCCTCTGGTCCACCTATACCGTGGCCGCCACCCTGCCCATCGCCATCATCATGGGGCTCTACATGAAGCTCTCCAAGAACGGCGGCGTGTGGGGCGCGTCCATCATCGGCGTCATCCTGCTCTTCCTCTGCATCCTCACCGGGCCCTGGGTGACGGCGCATCCCGAGTATTTCGGCTGGCTGGACATCGACAAGGAGCCGCTCTCCATCCTCCTGCCCGTCTACGGCTTTTTCGCCTCCGTGCTGCCCGTGTGGCTGCTCCTCCTGCCGCGTGACTATCTCTCCACCTTCCTGAAGGTCGGCACCATCCTCGGGCTCGCCATCGGCATCCTCTGGGTGATGCCGGACTTCAACATGCCCGCCTTCACGAGCTTTGACGCCGGCGGCGGCCCCATCGTGGCCGGTCCGGTCATCCCCTTCATCTTCATTACCATCGCCTGCGGCGCGCTGTCCGGCTTCCACGCCACCATCGGCACGGGCACCACCCCGAAGATGATCGGCACGGAGCATGACGTGCTCTTCGTGGGCTACGGGGCCATGCTCCTCGAGGGTTTTGTGGCCATCATGGCGCTCATCGCCGCCTGCGTGCTCGTGCCCGCGGACTATTTCGCCATCAATTCCCCGGCCGAAGCTTTCGAGGCCCTGGGCATGAAGGTGAGCGAGCTGCCCGCGTTGGAGGCCGAGGTGCAGGAGCAGCTCATGCACCGGCCGGGCGGCTCCGTGTCCCTCGCCGTGGGCATGGCGCACATCTTTTCGCAGATCCCTTTCATGAAGCATCTCATGGCCTACTGGTATCACTTCGCCATCATGTTCGAGGCGGTGTTCATCCTTTCCGCCGTGGACGCGGGGACGCGCGTGGGCCGCTTCTTCCTACAGGAGATGATGGGCAAGATCTGGCCCAAGTGGGGCGATGTGGAATGGGTTCCGGGCATCATCGCCACGAGCCTGATCTTCACCTGCGCCTGGGGCTACCTGGTCTATACGGGCAACATCAGCAATATTTGGCCGCTGTTCGGCATCAGCAACCAGCTTTTGGCCTCGGTGACGCTGCTCATCGGCACGACCGTGCTTTTGCGCATGAACCGCCACAAGTATGCGCTGCTCACCGGCATCCCGGGCATCTTCATGACCGTCATCACCTTCTGGGCCGGCGTGTGGCTCATTCTCTACCAGTACCTGCCGCAAGGGCAGTACCTGCTTGTCTTCCTGAGCCTGTTCGTCATGGTGATGATGGCCGTGGTCATCTGGGGAACCCTGCGCCGCTGGCGCGTGCTGATGCGGGAAAACACGGTGGTGCATGACCAGTACGGCGAAGAATTCAAGGAAATAGTGCCGGAATAGGCGAAAGGGACCGAGGCCGCCCGCACCGCCCTGGGCGAGGGTGTCCGTCAAGGAAAATCCGGGTGAGGAACGCCTGCCCCAAACCGAAAATGGAGGCCGCGATGGCGAATCAGGACGCGAAGTATTTCAACTGCTCGGAACAGCATGAACTGGACCATGTGAGCGGCAAGTATGAGGACAAGGAAAAGGTCAGGGAATTCATCAAGGCCAAGTGCAAGGACAAGACCATCCACTACTGGACGCAGGAAAAGCTCGCCGCCTATCTAGCGGAGAACGGCTTCAAGCTGAAGGCGAAGTAGGGGGCGCGCTAGGCGTAGGCAAAGCATGAAAATTGTCTCATGCTTAACTCGCCCAAGATTGTAGCTCAAGAAGCGTCGATAGAACCATTTTGTCACCTAATGAAAAAACTTCCGAAGAAGTACCTAAAGGAAAAACGCACACATATGAATGCCTTAAAACTCATGCAGGACATGAATAAAATATTAATATTCTCCATGCCTGGCACAAATATCCTCATTAGGTATGAGCGATAGGGTATGATTCTTCTTTTTCGGGCTGAGGAAGTCCGGCTTGGATCGATGCGCCTTCACGGGCACTCTCCCTGCGTAATCGGTTCTTCTACAGTGTATTTTGTGCAGCCAATGCTTTTTGGACATTGTCAATAGCCTTGTATACCTTTACAGCCTGTTCCGCCAGCTCGGAGAGGTGTTTCTCCCCTGTCTAATCTACATAAGGTTCATTTATCCAAACGGCGTACTGGATATAGCCCGCGGTTACAGAAGCAGTGAACCATGCTTTTGCCTCTTCATAATTCCTTTCGACAGAATCTCCCATAAATACATGTGCTTAAATATACACATGGCGAGAGTATTCCCTTTTTTAACAGTATTTTTACCCATTTTAATTGCTTCCGCACCATTCCATCCTGTGCCGCGCCATTGCGTAGCGC
>CAMWTD010000130.1 GCA_947177085.1 uncultured Desulfovibrio sp. | reverse complement strand
GACCACAACTGCATCCACACCGGGCTCGACCTGTCCAACGCACTCACCTTCAGGGAGATTTACGCCATACGGCTGGCGGCCGAGGGCGCGCACCTTGACCTTGCCGAATTTCCCGCGCAGGTGCGCGAAGCGCGGCTCAACGCGGAGGATCGCTACCTCTCGCCTCAAGACAAGGTGCGCCACGCGCGGGAACTGGTCTATGACCGCAAGTATCGCGAGGCCAAGCAGGAAATCTTCAATGCCGTCGCGCACTTCCTCGACGATGTGCTGGCCCGTGCCCGCGAGGCGCAGGAGAAGAGCACGGCCGGGCTCGGCATGGTGCTCTCGAGGCAGCGGCTGGCCCTGGTGGGGCTGGGCCTGCTCGGCGTCCTGACCTTTGCCGCGGGCATCCTCCTCGTCATCCGGCCGCTCAGGCTCTTCGACCGCTGCATCCGCGAGGGCAGGCCGCTGGCCCCGGCCGGGGCCCGCGAGTTCCGCGAGCTCGCGGGGACCTATAATGAAATGTTCGCCCTCAAGGAGCAGCAGGACATGATGCTGCGCCACAAGGCAGAACATGACCCACTCACGGATTTGCTCAACAGGAGCGCCTTTGACGGCCTGCGCAACCTCATGAACGGGGAGGAGCATCCCGTGGGCCTCATCCTCATCGACGTGGACCGCTTCAAGGAGGTGAACGACCTCCACGGCCACGAAACGGGCGACGCGGCCCTCAGGCGCGTGGCCGGGCTTTTGCGCACGGCCTTCCGCGCCGATGACTTCTGCATCCGCCTCGGCGGCGACGAGTTCGCGGTCATCATCCCGGACAGGGCCGCGGGCATCGAGCGCGTTATCGCCGACAAGATCGCGGCCATCAACGAGACCCTTGGCGAGCCCGAGGGCGTGGTGCCCGCGCTCTCCATCAGCGTGGGCGTGGCCTTCTCCCGGCAGGGCTTTCCCGACAGCCTCTACGGCGATGCGGACAGCGCCCTCTACCGCGTCAAGGAGGGCGGGCGGCGGGGCTGCGCGTTTTTCGAGGACATGAGCGCCGGGGCGGCCAGGTCCGCCCGCTCCCAGCGCCTGCGCGAGCCCGCCGGCGACGCGGCGGGACGCCAGGCCAGGCGACAGGACTGACGGAGGCCCCATGCAGCTTCTTGAACGCCTCTTCCACCTCAAGGAACGCGGGACCACGGTGAAAACCGAATGTCTCGCCGGGCTCACCACCTTCATGGCCATGTGCTACATCCTTTTTGTCGTGCCCGGGATGCTGGCCGACGCCGGGATGCCCGTGGCCGGGACAGCGCCCGCCGTGGTGTGGGTGACGGTGCTCGCCACGCTCGCCATGGGGCTGTGGGCTGGCTTTCCCGTGGCCGTGGCCCCGGGCCTCGGCATCACGGCCTTTTTCGCCTACTATGTGTGCGGCCCGGCCGGCTACACGTGGCAGACGGGCCTCGGCGCGGTGTTCATCTCCGGCGTCATCTTCCTTTTGCTCACTGTGACGCGGCTTCGGCAAATGATCATCGACGCCGTGCCCATGGACCTCAAATACGCCATCGTGGTGGGCATCGGAGCCTTTATCGCCTTCATCGGCATGAAGAACTGCGGCCTGGTGATTGCCTCGCCCTCCACTTTCGTCACCCTGGGCGACCTGAGCCAGCCCCCCACCCTGCTGGCTGTTGGCGGCATCTTCCTCATCGGGGCGCTCATGGCCCTGCGCGTCACAGGGGCCATGATCATCGGCATCCTCGCCGTCACGCTCGCCGGCATGGCCCTCGGGGTGACGCCCGGGCCCTCGGCCGCCACGTTTTCGCAGGGCACGGGGGCCATCTTCCCCTCCGGGCTCTTCCTCCAGATGGACCTTGCGGGCGCGCTCGGCCACGGGCTCTTTTCCATCATCTTCACCCTGACCATGGTGGATTTGTTCGACAACATGGGCGTGCTGATCGGGCTTGCGCAAAAAGCGGGCTTCATGCGGCAGGACGGCCATATCCGGGGCCTTGACCGCGCCCTGATGACGGATTCGTGCGCCACCATGGCGAGCGCCCTCCTCGGCACGACCACGGCGACGAGCTATCTCGAGTGCGCCGCGGGCGTGGCCGCCGGGGGACGCACCGGGCTCACGGCCGTGGTCATCGCCGGGCTCTTCCTGCTCTCGCTCTTCCTCATGCCGGTGGTGAGCCTTGTGCCCGCCTTCGCCACAGCCCCGGTCCTGATCATCGTGGGCGCGCTCATGATGCAGGAGGTGGGCCGCATCCGTTTTGCGGACTTCACGGTGGCGCTGCCCGCCTTCCTGACCATCATCTCCATGCCGCTCACCTTCAATATCGCCACGGGCTTCGGCTTCGGCTTTGTGAGCTTTGTGGGCCTCAAGGCCCTCACCGGGCGCTTCAGGGAGGTCAGGCCCGTCATGTGCGCCATCGCGGTATGCTTTGCCGTCAATTTCGCCCTTAGGCTCCAGTGAGGGGAGCCGGGAGGAGGAAGATATGGATACCCAGGCCACGGGAAGCGGCAGCGGCGGACGCCCGGGCCGCGAGATGCTCGGCAGCCGCCTCGGCTTTCTCCTGCTTTCGGCGGGCTGCGCCATCGGGCTCGGCAACGTGTGGCGCTTTCCCTTCATCACCGGGGCCTTCGGCGGCGCGATTTTCGTGCTCGTCTATATTTTCTTCCTCTTCGCCATCCTGCCCATCATGATCATGGAATTCGCGGTGGGCCGCGCCTCGCGCCTCAACATGGGCCTCGCCCTGCGCAAGCTGGAGCCGGAGGGCACCTCCTGGCATCGCTTTGGCTGGGTTGCCCTGGCGGGGAGCTACCTGCTCATGATGTTCTACACCACGGTCACGGGCTGGATGCTCTCCTACTGCTGGTTCGAGGTCTCGGGCGCGCTTTCAGGGCTCACGCCCGAGGGCGTGGGGGCCTTCTTTTCCGGGGCGCTCGGCGACGCGGGGACGCAGGTCGCGGGCATGAGCGCGGCCGTGGCGCTGGGCTTCGCCGTGTGCGCCATGGGCGTGCGCCGGGGCGTGGAGCGCGTGGTCAAGGGCATGATGCTCGGGCTTTTGCTCATTCTCGTGGTGCTCGTCATCCGCGCCCTGCTGTTGCCCGACGCCGGGAGCGGCGTGCGCTTCTACCTCATGCCGGACCTCGAGAAATTCCGCGAGGTGGGCTTTTTCAATGTCTGCAACGCGGCCATGGGCCAAGCCTTCTTCGCGCTCTCCGTGGGCATCGGCTCCATGACCATCTTCGGGAGCTACCAGCCCAGGGACCGCTCGCTCACCGGCGAGGCCCTGTGGATCATGGGCCTCGACACCATGGTGGGCCTCATGGCCGGGCTCATCATCTTTCCGGCCTGCTTTTCCTTCGGGGTGGCTCCCGGCTCGGGCCCGGGCCTCGTTTTCGTCACGCTGCCCAACATCTTCGAGCACATGGAGGGGGGACGCCTCTGGGGGACCCTGTTCTTCATCTTCCTCGCTTTCGCCTCGCTTTCCACCGTCATCGCGGTGTTCGAGAACATCATCTCCTACAGCGTGGACGTGTGGGGGATGCCCCGCAAGCGGGCCACGGCCCTGCACGCCTGCGTGATGTGGCTCCTGTCGCTGCCGTGCGCGCTCGGCTTCAACCTGCTCTCCGGCATCCAGCCGCTCGGCGCGGGCAGCACCATCCTCGATTTTGAAGATTTTCTCGTCAGCAACAACGTGCTGCCGCTGGGCGGCCTGCTCTTTCTCTTTTTCTGCTGCTGGCGGCGCGGCTGGGGATGGAACAACTTCATCGGCGAGGCGGACCAGGGACAGGGCCTGAAGTTCCCGCGCTGCCTGCGCTTCTACCTGACGTGGCTATTGCCCTGCCTTATCCTCATCCTCTTCGCGGCGGGCTACGCGGACAGGTTTTACGCCATCAACCCCAACTAAAGGAGAGCGTCATGCGCATCGTCCTGCTGGAAAACCTCGGCTGCTCCCTCGAGCTCGTGGAAGAAAACGCCGCCCGGCTGCGCGCCCTGGGGCATGAGTTCACCGCGTACGACAAAACCACCGACGCGGAGCGGCTCATGGCCGAGACGCGGGACGCGGAGGTCCTCATGCTCGCCAACATGCCGCTGCCCGCTGAGGTGCTGGCGGCTGCCCCGGCCGTGAAGTTCATCGACGTGGCCTTCACCGGGGTGGACCATATCCCCGTGGCGGACGCGCGAAAGCGCGGCATCGCCATTTCCAACGCCTCGGGCTATGCCGACGAATCCGTGGCGGAGCTTTGCATCAGCCTCATGATCCAGCTTTTGCGCCACTTGGGCGAGGCCGAGCGCCGCGTGCGCGAGGGCGGGACCAAGGCCGGGCTCGGGGCCAACCTGCTTCAGGGCAAGACCGTGGGCATCATCGGCGCGGGGGCCATCGGCAAGCGCCTGGCCGCGCTGTGCAAGGCCTTTGGCTGCACGGTGCTGGCGCATAACCGCCGCCCGGTCTCCGACCCCGCCGTCGACGAGAGCGTGAGCCTCGATGAGCTTCTGCGCCGCTCGGACATCGTCTCGCTCCACTGCCCGCTCACGCCTGAGACCAAGGGCCTCATCGGCGCGCCGCAACTGGCGATGATGAAAAAGACGGCCTTCCTCATCAATACCGCGCGCGGCCCGGTGGTGGACAATAAGGCCCTGGCTGAGGCGCTCAACGCGGGCATCATCGCGGGGGCCGCCTGCGACGTGTTCGACATGGAGCCGCCGCTGCCCGCTGACTATCCCCTCCTGCACTGCAAGAACATCATCCTGACGCCGCATCTCGCCTTTTATTCGCAGGAATCGCTGGAGGAACGCGCGAAGATCGCCTTCGCCAACCTTTTCGCGTGGCTGGACGGCAAGCAGATCAACCAGATCTAGCGGAGCTGACCCGCAGGCGCGCCCCGGGCATCCCGGCCGCGCCTGCTCCTGGGGAGGTGCGGGAAAAGAAGCGCCAGCGATTCCGGGGAATTGCTTTTTTGACGGCCGGCATTATATAGTGGTGAGCGAGGCCCCGCCGCGCCCTGGCGGTCGGGGGCCACCCGCAGGGCCCGCGCGCCCTCTCCCCGGAAGCAGGCAACAGCCATGAGCAAACTCTTTCTTGTCCATGATTTCAGCCCTGACAGCTCCGCCCTGTTTGCGGCTTTTTCGCAGCACGCGCCCCTGCTCGCCGAGAACTCCATCGAACTCGCGCCGTTCAATGCCGTGGCCTGCGAAATCGTGCCCACGCATGGCTTCTTGTGGTTGAACCGGGGGAAAACTCCGGTCTTGCCCGCGCATGTCAGCGCCATATGGGCCGCCATTGCGGAAAAACTGGATTCCGGAAAAAACGTGCTCATGTTCACGCGCAGCATTGAGCCGGAATCCCATGCGTATTTCTGGCAGCATCTCCCGGAACGCGTGGATCTGGAACGCCATGCGCCCGAGCTTCTTTTTATCTTCGGTCGTCCCTCTCTCTTGCTGGAACAGTATCACGTGGCGGATCCCGTCGTCCGTACCCAGCCCGTGCCGCAGACGCACGGGGAAAGGTGGCTGGGGTCAATCGCGCCTGCCGTGTCGCTCATCAGGGAACGCGCGGGGAGCGCCCGGTGCGAATATCTTTTCAACACTGCGGAAAGCCCGGCCGGAGCGCCCCGGCTGGAGCTTTTCGGACAGGTGTTCGACTTCCTCGGCTGTCAGCCGCCGGATCTCTCCCATCAGGACCCCTCCGGAGCCGGCTTCAAATCGCACCAGGCGCGGCGCATCTTCCGGGCGCTGGAAGTCCGGGGCAATGCCTGGCCCCCGCTGGATATGGCCGCCTGCCGCGCGGCGCTGCTTGAGCTCGACCGTGATTTGCCCCAGGAATGGGTGACGCCCCTCTCCGTGCGCCAGGAATTTGCCCGCGCCGGGGCAGCGGCCGTGACCGCCCTGGAAGCCCTCAGCGGGGCATCGCCGGGTAGCCTTGCGCCGCCGCCGGCCTTTGCGGAGGAGCCGCAAGCCGACCTCGCGGCCCCGATTTCGCCCGCGCTCATCGAGGCTTTTGTCGCGCGCATCCCCCCTGCTGAACGCGAAAGTCTTTGGGCGCGGCTGCGCAATGACAGGCCGCTGCTCAACGCCGACCATAAGGCCCTTTGGGCCGCGCTTTCCGGGGACGGCGAGTTTTCCCACATGGGCGAGGCGGTCCCGCCGCCGGAGCTGACCGTCCTGACCATGACCTTCAACCATGAAAACTTCATCGCGCAGTGCATGGACAGCGTGCTCGCGCAAAAAACGGATTTTCCCGTCCGTCATCTCGTGCTGGACCACTGTTCCTCGGACGGAACGGCGGCCATTGTGGCGGAATACGCCCGCAAGCATCCCTCCATCCAGCCGGTCTTGCTCTCGCAACATCTGCCCCACGAGAATACCTTCGGCCTGTTCCAGCGCTGCCGCAGCAAATATGCGGCGCTCTGCGACGGCGCCGACTATTTCACCGAGCCCACAAAGCTGCAAAGGCAGGTGGAGATG
>CAMWTD010000129.1 GCA_947177085.1 uncultured Desulfovibrio sp. | reverse complement strand
TTGAAGCGCCTTGACGCCGCGGGCATCGTCTACACCGTCTTTTACATCATCGGCATGGGCGGCAAGGGTGCGGGCGAAAAATCGGCCCGGGAGACGGCCGCGCTGTTCAACCAGCTCAAGCCGGCGCGCATCGTCTCCACGGGCATGACGGTGACGGAAGGCACGGGCGCGGCGAAACTTCAGGAAGAAGGCCAGTTCGTCCAGGCTTCGGAACGGGAAAAGATCGAGGAGCTGCGCCTTTTCCTGCGGGAGCTCACCGTGGATACCTTCTATGACGGCATCCACTACCTCAACCCGCTGCATTACCGCTTCCAGACCTCCGACGCGGCGGCGCGGAAAAAGATCCTCGCCGACATGGACGCCATCCTCGCCAGGTATTCCGACAGTGAGCTGGAGGCGGCCATCAACCGCCGGCAAATGGAAGAGGACTGCAAGCCCGCGCAGCCGCGCGCCTGACCGGATGCCTCAGGGGGGCCCGGCTCAGTATCGCTCGGGCAGGGAATGCGGCGGCAGCGCGTTTTCCGGCGCGTCGGCGAGCTTGTCGCGCAGGGCCTTGGCGAGGCCGCGCAAGTCGGCGAGCTGGCGCTCCATGGCGTCAAGCTGCCCCTGCTGGGCCGTGAGGGCGCTGTCCAGCTCCTTGAGGCGCTCCTCCTGAAAAAAGGCGGTCTCCTCCAGTCGCGCGAGGCGGCCTTCCAGAGCCTCCACGGCGGCTTCGGTCCCGTTGCGGGGGTCCTGCTCGCGTCGCTCATTTGTGTCGGGCATGTCAGTTCCTTTGTTTGCGGGAAGGAGTTTTGGGGCCCGGCGTTCCGGGCGCGCGGGCCGGTCGCGGGGGCCTTTTGCCGGGGGCTGCGCTTTTGCCCATGAGGATGCCGTGCTGACGCAGGCGCTCGGCGTCGCTGCGGGCCACATATATCTTTTCCCCGGCCTCGTCCCTGCCGCAATAGAACATGGCCGTCGCCACCGTGCTGGGCGTGGGAATGAAACATTGGGTCTGGCGCGGGTTCCAGCCGCGCCGCTTGAGCCAGCGGGCGAGCGCGCGCATGTCGTCGTCCGTGCAGCCGGGATAGGCGCTCATGAGGTAGGGGATGACATATTGCTCGCGCCCGGCCGCGCGGCTCTCCCGGGCGAAGACCGCGAGGAAGGCGTCCAGGGTGGCCGTGTCCGGCTTGCGCATGCGCGCGAGCACCCCGGGTTGGCAATGCTCCGGGGCCACCTTGAGCTGGCCGCCCGTGAACTCGCGCGCATAGGCGGCCAGGGCGGCCGGCTCCCTGAGGGCGATGTCGGGCCTCACGCCGCTCGCCACGCGCACCGAGGCTACGCCGGGCAGCGCCGCTGCGGCGCGCAAGAGCTCCACATGCTGCTTTTGCGGCGTCACGAAGGACGGGCACGGCGTGGGAAAACAACAACTCTTGCGCTTGCAGGCGGCAGCCTTGCCGGACTGGCGAGACTGGGCCAGCGCGCAACTTGCCCGCCACATGTTCGCCGTGGGGCCGCCGATGTCCGAAATGGCCACTCCCCGTGCGCCGCGCCGGTGTTTTTCCCCCGCGTGGGTGCGGCCCAGGGCGGCGGCTTCGTCAAGGATGGATTCGCGCGAGCGCGAGCTCACGCGCCGCCCCTGGTGCAGCGCGATGGAGCAGAAGGCGCAGCCGCCCCCGCAGCCCCGGTGGCTCGTGAGGCTGGTCGCCAGCATCTCCGCCGCCGGGACGGGCTTGTCATAGGCCGGATGGGCCGCGCGCCGGAAGGGCAGGCTGTACAGGGCGTCCATCTCGGCGTTCGCGAGCGGCGCGGCCGGGGGCGCAAAAACCACGCAGCGCGTGTCGACCGGCTCATAAGCCCATGCGTCGCCGGCGTGGACATGGGCCTCCATGGCTTGCGCGAGGCGCAGGAGTTGCTCGGGGTCGGCCTCTATTTCAGCATGGGAGGGAAAGCGCACAAGCGGGCTTGCCGCGAGCGCTTCCCGCAGGGCGGAATCTTGTGGCGCGGGGCGTCCCTCCGCGTCCAGCTTTTCCAGCCACGCCGTGCCGGGTATGCCCCGGAGCGCCGAAGCGGCGGACCTGTGGCCCTGGTCGGCTTCGTCCAGCCTTTGCGCGCAGGCGAGGGTGGCGCGCTCGCCCATGCCCCAGACGAGCAGGTCCGCCTTGGCGTCCATGAGCAGGGGACGGCGCAGGGCGTCCGTCCAGAAGTCATAGTGCGTGGCCCGGCGCAGGGAGGCCTCGATGCCGCCGAGCACCAGCGGCAGGCCCGGGAAGGCGCGGCGCGCCAGGTTGGCGTAGACAAGCGAGGCCCGGTTGGGTCTTTTCCCCGCCGCGCCCCCGGGCGTATAGGCGTCGTCATGGCGTTTTTTGCGAAAGGCCGTGTAGTGGGCGAGCATGGAATCCAGCGCGCCCGCGCTGATGCCCGCGAAAAGGCGCGGGCGGCCCATGACGAGAAGGTCGTCGGGCGCATCCCAACGGGGCTGGCAGACGAGGCCCGTGCGAAAGCCGTGGCGGATAAGCCAGCGGCCCAGAAGCGCGCAGCCGAAGGCCGGGTGATCCACATAGGCGTCGCCGCTGACGAGCAGCACATCAAGGCCGTCCCAGCCCAGCCGGGCCAGGTCGGCGGCGCTCATGGGCAGGAAGGACGGCTGGGCAAGGCTCCCCGCGTCGCCCTCAGGCGACGCGGGGGATGGGGAAAGAGGGGGATGATCAGTTGCCACTCGGCGGCCGCATGAGGGGCAGGTCCGCGCTGTCCGGCGGCGGGATGAGCGGATCGCCGGGGATATTGTTCAGGCGCGGCGCTGTCTCGGGCTGCGGCATCCCCATGCCCTGCGGGGGCACGCCCGCGGCATGGCCCTTCATGAAGACATCCCATTCGGCGCGCTCGATGGCCCCGTCGCCATTGCTGTCGATGACGGCGAAGGCCCGCTCGGACATGCCGGGCTGCGCCGACTGGAATTCCTCGATGACCACCTTGCCGTCGCCATTCCTGTCCATGGCGGCGAAGCGGTCGCCAGCAGCGGCATGCGCCGCGTGGCCGGCCTTGTGGGCCGCGGGCGACGCCATGCCCTCGCCGGCATGGAAGAACAGCATGAAGCCCGCCAGGATGCCCAGGGCGGTGAGCCGGAAGAACGCGCCCGCGCGGTTGAGCAGGCCGGGACCGTGAGGTGTGTATATGGATTGCATGATATGCTCCTTGGATATGTGCCGCGCCCGGGAGGGGCTGGGCGGGGCGGCCGAAAGGCCGGGACTGGTCCGCCCCTGACTTCACTATGCTGCAAATCGCGTGCCTTGTCCAGCGCGGCCCGGGTGTGCCGGACTGCGCGCATGGGGCTTGAGGGCGGCGAGGCTTTGCGGTAGCATCTTCGCGCTGGTTTTTGGCGGAGCATCGGCCGTAGGTGTCCCGGGCCTGGAGGCGTCCATGTATGTCATCACCGGCGGGGCCGGTTTTCTTGGCAGCGTGCTGCTGTGGCAGCTCAACAGCCAGGGCCGTGACGACATCGTCGTTGTGGACCATCTGGGCGCAGGCCCCAAGTGGCGCAACCTTGTCAAGCGCCGCTACGCCGACTATCTCCACAAGGACCGCTTTCTGGATCTCGTGCGCCGCGACGCCGTGCCCTTCAAGGTGGACGCCCTCGTCCACCTCGGGGCCTGTTCCTCCACCACGGAAGCCGACGCGGACTTCCTCATGGAAAACAATTTCCACTACAGCCGCGAGGTCTGCCGCTATGCGCTGGACAAGGGCGCGCGCGTCATCAACGCGAGTTCCGCGGCCACCTACGGCGACGGGAGCCTCGGTTTCAGCGACGACGCGGCCCTCGTGCCCGGGCTCAGGCCGCTCAACATGTACGGCTATTCCAAGCAGCTCTTCGACCTCTGGCTTTTGCGCGAGGGACTTGCAAACGAGGTGGCGAGCCTCAAGTTTTTCAATGTCTACGGGCCCAACGAGTACCACAAGGGCGATATGGCGAGCGTGGTCCTGAAGGCGCACGGCCGCATCCGCGAGACGGGCCGCATGGCGCTTTTCCGCTCGGATGACCCTGCGGTGGCGCACGGCGAACAGAAGCGCGATTTCGTCTACGCCAAGGATTGCGCGCTGCTCATGGCCTGGCTTCTGGAGAACCCGCGCGTGAACGGCATCCGCAACGTGGGCACGGGAAATGCGCGCAGCTTCAACGACTTGACCCGCGCCGTGTTCGCGGCCCTGGGGCGCGAGCCGGCCATCGACTATGTGGACATGCCCGAGGCCCTGCGCGGCAAGTACCAGGCGTATACGCAGGCCGACATGGCCTGGCTGGCGGAAAGCGGCTGCCCGGTGCGCTTCACGCCGCTGGAAGAGGGCGTCGCGGACTATGTGCGCGCGCATCTCGAGGCGGAGGACAGGTTTTTATAGGGCTTTCACACGCATCGGCCCGGGCGGCGGCCTAATCTTTCATCCGCCGCGGCCGATAGAGCAGGCAAAGGAGCCCGGCGGGCTGCGTTTGCATGGCAGGTCTGCCGGGGCAGACCCGGCAGCACCGCGCGGAAACTGGCATGAACGCTGCCCGATTGCCGGGGCGGCACGAAAGGAAGGCATGGGAGGCTGGTAATGAGCATTGGCAAGAAAATCGGCGGCGGCTTCTGCGCCATCATCTTTCTGACCCTCGTCCTGGGCTTTGTGGCCATTCGCGCCATGAACGAAGGCACCGATGTTTCGGAGAGCATCGCGCATGACCGCATGCCCCGGCTCATCAACTGGAGCGAGCTCCAGAACAACCTGCTGAACGCGGCCTACTGCTCGCGGGCCTATTTCGAGACCGGCGACGAGGCCCAGATCAACCAGGCGTTCGAGCACCTCAAAAACTACCGCGAAGAGCTCGCCCAGATCAAGCAGGTCAACACCGTCACCTATTTCGAGAACACGGGCAAGGCCATCGCCAAGGCGGAAAAGGACATCGTCATCTATGAAGACCTCGTCCGCAAGAACCAGGTGGTCTTCAAGCAGGCCCAGGAAGTGATGGGCAAGATGATGACCTCGGCCGACGAGGCGCTCGCCAAGATCGACCAGCTCATCAAGGTCATGAGCGACGGCCAGATGGCCTCCATCAGCGCGGGCAACCTGAGCGCGGCCATCCAGTATTCCAAGAACATGTCCGCCGCGGCCGACATGTACGCGAGCGTTTCCGGCGTGCTCAAGGACCTCATGAACGCCGAGCGCCACAGCGACGTGGCCCAGTTCACCAAGATCGAGGAGCGCCTGGGCACCATCAGCAAGCAGGCCCAGTCGATGTCCGCCAACCTGCAGCGTGAGGAAGGCCGCGAACTCTTCAACGAGACCATGAAGGAATACAACGAGTTCGCGCGCGACGCCGACGAAGTGGCCGCCCGCATGCGCGAGCTCGCGGCATCCGCCACGCAGCGCTATGAGCAGCTCCAGGCCATGAGCGCGGACGCTTCCGCCATGGTCGAGCTTACCACCAAGAACACCGAGCAGACCGTCATGGGCGCGGCCAGCAGCTTCTCGGCCTCCACCACGGTGGTGACCATCATGCTGCTCGTGGTGCTGGTGCTCGGCATCATCATCGCCGTCATCATCACCCGCATGATCGTGAAGCCGCTCTCCACCACCCAGGTCTTCGCCCAGGAAGTGGCCGCGGGCCACATGGACAAGGAGCTGGATGTCCACACCACGGACGAGACCGGCAAGCTCGCCGACGCGCTGCGCACCATGGTGGCCGCGTTGAAGAAGAACATCGCCGAGGCGCACGAGAAGTCCACCCAGGCCGAGAAGGCCACCGAAGAGGCCAAGGCCGCCATGGCCCGCGCCGAGGAGGCCGCCCGCAAGGCCGAGAGCGCCAAGCGCGAGGGCATGCTGGCCGCGGCCAACCAGCTCGAGGGCATGGTTGAGATCATCTCCTCCGCCTCCACCGAGCTCTCCGCCCAGATCGAGCAGTCGGACCGCGGCGCCTCCGAATCGGCCCAGCGCCTGCAGGAAGCCGCCACCGCCATGAACGAGATGAACGCCACCGTGCAGGAAGTGGCACGCAATGCCGGCTCCGCCTCGGGCGCCTCCAATGACACCAAGGCCAAGGCCGAGGCCGGCGAGCACGTTGTGCAGCAGGTCGTCCAGAGCATCGGCGAAGTGCACGAAGTGTCGCTCCAGCTCAAGGAAGACATGGCCCAGCTCAACGAGCGCGCCCAGGACATCAACCGCATCATGGGCGTCATCTCCGACATCGCCGACCAGACCAACCTGCTCGCCCTCAACGCGGCCATCGAAGCGGCCCGCGCGGGCGAGGCCGGCCGCGGGTTCGCCGTTGTGGCCGACGAAGTGCGCAAGCTCGCTGAAAAGACCATGACCTCCACCCTCGACGTGAGCAACGCCATCCGCGCCATTCAGGAAAGCACCGACAAGAGCATGGGCGCTGTTGACAATGCCGTCAACCGCATCAGCGAGGCCACTGAGCTGGCCAACCAGTCTGGCGCTGCCC
>CAMWTD010000128.1 GCA_947177085.1 uncultured Desulfovibrio sp. | reverse complement strand
CACTCGCACCGGGCGGAACGTCTTGCAAGGCGCGGCTCGGGCCGGAGCAATTTCCGGGGCGCGGGGGGGGAGGAGGGCCCGGGGCCTGGCGTGTCCGCGGGAGAATCCTATATAGACAGGGAAGGCAGGGGCCTTTTCGCGCAAAAAGGCGCAAAACCCCTTTTCGGCGCGCCCCTTTTCGGAATACGGGCGGCCGCACCGGGCCCAAGGCCCGACCCCAGACACTACGGACAGACACCTACGGAGGCTTTTCATGGCACCCTTCCCCGATACCATCGCCCGAAGCGGCGTAACGAGCGCCGCTTCCGTCTATATGCGCCACGTCTACCAGTGGATGACCGCGGGCCTCGCCGTCACCACGGTGGTGGCCTACGGCGTGGCCGGAACCCCGGCCATCCGCGACGCCATCCTCGGCAACAGCATGGTGCTCATCCTGCTCGTGCTCGCGCAGTTCGGGCTTGTCATCGCGCTTTCCGCGGCCATCAACAAGCTCTCCGCCGGTGCGGCCACGGGGCTTTTCCTCCTCTATTCGGCGCTCACCGGGGCCATGCTCTCGTCCATCTTCGTGGTCTATCCCATCGCCTCCATCGGCACGGCCTTCCTCGTGACCACGGGCACCTTCCTCGCCATGTCGGTGTACGGCACGGTGACCAAGCGCGACCTCACGGGCTTCGGCAACTTCCTCTTCATGGGCCTTATCGGCATCATCATCGCCATGGTGGTGAACTTCTTTTTGAAGAGCACCATGATGAACTTCATCGTGAGCTGCCTCGGGGTGCTCATCTTCACGGGCCTCACCGCCTATGACACCCAGAAGCTGCGCCGCTTCGGCGAGGGCGCGCCCCTTGAGGACGGCACGGCCATCCGCCGCGGGGCCATCCTCGGCGCGCTGACCCTCTACCTCGACTTCATCAATATCTTCCTCATGCTGCTCCAGCTCTTCGGCGGCAACCGCGACTAGCCGGCGCAAAAACCACATGGAACGCAGGGGCAAAGGGCTCGCCTTTTGCCCCTGTTTTCTTTTCTAAGCCCATGAAAAAAATCAGGAAACAACACACTGACAGCCGCCCCGGCAGGGATTCGGCCCCCGGCGGGGACGAACTTCTGGCCATCTTCGACCGCCAGGCGCGCCCCCTGCGCCTGGACGCGCTTTTGCGGGCCGCGCGCATCCCCCGGCAGGGCAAGAAACAGCTCGAGGCCGAGCTCGCGGCCCTCGCCAGCGAGGGCAGGCTGTTACGGCTCGCCGGGGGCCTGTGGACGCGGCCCGAAAGCCTGCGCCAGGTCACGGGCCGCTACCGCGCCCTGCGCGACGGCGCGGGTTTCGTGAGCCCCCTGCGCGAGGACGGCGGCCCCGCAGGGCCCGATATCTTCATCCATCCGGTCCAGCGCGGCGGGGCCTGGCACGGGGACCTCGTGCGCGCGGCGCTCGCGCCCGCAGGACGCGGCCACGGCCGGGACAGCGCCCGCGGGCCCGAAGGCCGCGTGACCCGCATCCTCGAGCGGGCGAACCGGGAAGTGCCCGTGCATCTCGTGCGCCGCACGGGCGAGACGCTCTTTTGCCGCCCGGCGGACAGCCGCATCCCGGTCAATTTCAGCGTCCGGCTGCCCAAAGCCGGCGCGGACGCCCCGATGGGAGCGGAGCGCCCGCGCCTGGAACCGGGCGAGCTGCTCCTCGTGGCCCCGGAAGAGGAGCTGGCCTCTGACCTCTGGAGCGCCCGCTTTGTGGGAGCCTATGGCCGCGAGGACGACGTGGCCGTGCAGGAGGAGCTCGTCAAGCTCAACCACGAGGCCCCGCGCGAATTTCCCGCCGCCGCGCTGGCCGAGGCCGCGCGCCTGCCGCAAGGGCCCACGCCGGAAGATGCGGCCGGGCGGGAGGATGTGCGCCATCTCCCGCTTGTCACCATCGACGGAGCGGACGCGCGCGACTTCGACGACGCCGTGCATGTGGAAAGGCGCGGCAAGGGCTGGCTCCTGCGCGTGGCCATCGCCGACGTGAGCCACTATGTGCGGCCCGGGCGCGGCCAGCCGGGAGCCACAGGCGCACTTGACGCCGAGGCGCTTTCCCGGGGCAATTCGTGGTATTTTCCGCGCTCGGTGGAGCCCATGCTGCCCCCCGCGCTCTCCAACGGCCTGTGCAGCCTGCGCCCGGAGGAGGACCGGCTCGCCATGCTGGTGGAATTGCCGCTGGACGAAGCGGGCCGCCCGGGCAAGCCGCGCTTCGCCCCGGTGGTCATGCGCTCGGCCGCGCGCCTCACCTATGACGCGGTACGCGACGCCGTGCTTGACCGCGACGAGGCGGCGCGCCGCGCCATAGGCCAACAGCCGCGCGGCGAAGCGGTGCTCGCCATGCTGGACGAGGCCTTCGCGCTCTACCGTGTTTTGCGAAAGGCGCGCACGGCGCGCGGCAGCCTCGATTTCGACCTGCCCGAGGCCCGCTACGACTTCGGCCAGGACGGCCGCGTGACCGGCGTGGGCGTGGTGGAGCGCCACGACGCGCACCGCCTCATCGAGGAATTCATGATCGCCGCCAACGAGGCCGTGGCCCGCTGGCTCGGGGACAAGGGCGAGCCGGAATTTCTCTACCGCGTCCACCCGGAGCCGGATGCCGAGCGCCTGGAGGCGCTCTACACCACCCTCGAGGCCACGGCGCTGGAGAGCCTGCCCCCCGCCTTGCGCGTGAACGGGAAGCCCGAAGCCTCCGCCCTGCGCGAGATCCTCGCGCGCGCCCAGGGCACGCCGCAGGAGTATGTGGTCAACCGCCTCTCGCTGCGCGCCCTGCCGCAGGCGCGCTACCAGCCGGACAATATCGGCCATTTCGGTCTCGCGTCCACGGCTTACTGCCACTTCACCTCGCCCATCCGCCGCTATGCGGACCTGCTCGTCCACAGGGCGCTCAAGGCGGCCCTGGGCATGCCCTGCGGCGAGTTGCCGGCCGGACAGCGCCTTTTGCGCATCGGCGACCAGCTCAACCGCCGCGAGCGCGCGGCCATGGAGAGCGAGCGCGAAATGGCGCGCCGCCTCGCCTGCCTCAGCCTTGCGGGCCGCGAGGGAGAGCGCCTTGAGGGCGTCATCAGCGGCGTGACGCCCTTCGGCATCTTTGTGGAACTGGCCGGGATGCCCGTGGAGGGCATGATCCGCCTCGAGGACCTCACGGACGACTGGTATGTCCATGACCCGGACCGCGCCTGCCTCAGGGGCGAGCGGGGGGGCCGCGTCTGGAAGCTGGGGCAGCCCGTGGAGGTGCGCCTTGAGGAGGTGGACATGGGCCGGCTCGAGATCCGCCTCCTGCCTCTGGGCCTGCCCGGGGCCCACCCGCGCGGGCGCGGCAAGCGGGGAGGGGCCGCCGCGCGCCAGCCGAAGGAGGCCGGCCGGCCGCGCAAGGGACGCCAGCGGCCGGAGCTCCCACGCGGTCGCAAGGGACGCCCCGGCGCGACCACGGCGCGCCCTGAGAAGGGAGCCCCGGCCGACAAGCCCCGGCGTGCCGGGGGCCGGGGCCGTTCCGGCAAAGCCGGCGCATCCGCCGCAACGGGGCGCTCCCGCCGCGGAAACAAGGCCCGCTGATGCCCCTGCTCACCGCCCGCCAGCGCATGGGCGCGGCCGCGCTCATTCTCGCGGCCAGCGCCGTGCTCTCGCGCCTCATGGGCCTTGTGCGCGACAAGGTCATCTCCTGGCAGTTCGGCGCGGGCGGCGAGGCGGACCTCTATTTCGCGGCCTTCGTGGTGCCGGACATCATCAATTACCTGTTGGCCGGCGGCTTCATGTCCATCACCATCATCCCGCTCCTCGCGGCGCGCTTCCGCGAGGACGAGGCCGACGCCTGGCGCTTTTTCTCCTGCGTGTTCTTCTGGATGCTCGTATCCTCGCTGGCGCTCACCGTCGCGGGCATGATCTGGGCCGAGCAGCTCGCGCGCCTCACCGCGCCGGGCTTCAGCCCCCAGGCCATCACGCGCCTCGCCTTTTTCATGCGCATCATCCTGCCGGCGCAGGTATTCTTTCTCGCCGGGGCCTGCTTCACGGCGCTTTTGCTGCTCAGGCGGCAGTTCAGCGTGCCGGCCCTCACGCCGCTCATCTATAACGGCGCCATCATCGCCATGGGCCTGCTGCTGCCGCTTACGCCCGGCGCGGGCGCGCTTTTCGGCAAGGGCGGTCACTTGGGCCCCGACCATCTTGGTATGACCGGGTACTGCGTTGGCGTGACCCTCGGGGCGGGGCTCGGGGCCTTCCTGTTGCCGCTCAGGGCCGCGGCTGCCGGGGGTTTGCGGCTCTCCTTCGTGTGGCGGCATCCGCTGCTTTTCCGCTTTTTGCTCATCGCGCTGCCGCTCATGCTCGGGCAGACCGTGGTCATGCTCGACGAGCAATTTTTGCGCGTCTTCGGGAGCCTCGTGGGCGACGGCGCGGTGAGCCTGCTCAACTACGGGCGGCGCATCGCCCAGGTTCCCGTGGGTCTCGTGGGCCAGGCCGCGGCCGTGGCCTCCTATCCCTTTCTCGTGCGCCTTTTAGCCGACGGGGAGAACGAGCGCTTCGCCGCGACCCTGCGCACGGCGCTTGCCGCGAGCGTGGGCCTCATCATCCCCTGCGCGCTCCTGATGATGGCGGCGGCCTGGCCCATCCTCGGCATCATCTTCCAGGGGGGCCGCTTCGGGCCTGAGGAGACGCTGGCCGCGCTGCCGCTCACGCGGCTCATGCTCGCGCCCGCGCCCTTCTGGATCGTTTACATGGTGCTCGTGCGCGCCTATTACGCCCACGGCGACACCCTCACCCCGGCCCTCACGGGCACGGCAGTGACGCTGGCCTGCATCCCGCTGTATTATTTCCTCGCCGTGCCGCAGGGGGCCTGGGCCGTGGCCGCGCTCTCCGGCCTTGGCGTGAGCGCCTATGTGGCGTGGCTTATCGGTATCTGGGCGCGGCGGCACGGCACGGCGGCCTTCGCCGGCCTTGCGCCGCTCGCCGGCCGTTGCCTCGCCTGCTCCGTCCCGGCCGCGGGCATTGCCTGGCTTGTGGCCGACGCCACGCTGGCGCGGCTCCCCCTGCCCCCCTTTTTCGCCGCCTGCGCGGCGCTCGCGGCGAGCGGCGCGGCCTTCGCGCTGGTGGGTGTGCCACTCGCGCGCATGGTCGCCCCTGAGCTCATCGAGATGGCGGCGCGGCCCCTGCGGGAGCGCCTGGCCCGCAAAAAAGCCCGGGACGCCACGGGCGCTGACGCTTGCCAAAACGGCAAAGATGCATGAGAATCCACGCATCGCACCAACGCCGGGCACGGCGCCCGGCATCGGCTTCGCCACTTTTTTCCGGGAGGACCCTCCATGAAAAAATGTCTCGTCCTGCTCGCCCTTGCCCTGCTGCTGGCCCCGGCCCTGGCCTCGGCCGCCGACTGGAAACCCACGGGCGACGTGAATGTCATCGTGGCCTACAAGGCCGGCTCCGGCACGGACACGGGCGCGCGCCTGCTCGCTTCCGAGGCGGAGAAGCATGTGGGCAAGACCCTCGTCATCAACAACCTGCCCGGCGCTGACGGCAAGATCGGCTGGACCCAGCTTGTGAACGCCAAGCCCGACGGCCAGACCATCGGCTTCATCAACCTGCCCACCTTCACCACGCTCGCCACCATGCCCGACTCCACCTTCAGCGTGGCCGACGTGGTGCCCATCGCCAACCATCTTTCCGAGACCGGCGTGGTCGTGGTCAAGGCAGACAGCCCGTGGAAGAGCCTCAAGGACCTCGTGGAGGCCTGCAAGGCCAAGCCCACCTACCGCGCCTCCACCAACGGCGTGGAAGCCTCCAACCACACCGCGGCCCAGCTTCTCGCCAAGAGCGCCGGCTTTGACTACAAGGCCATCCCCTACGGCGGCACGGCCGACCAGCTCCTCGCGCTGCGCCAGGGCGAGGTGGACTTCTCCTGCGCCAAGGTGGCCGACGTGGCCCAGCTTATCAAGGGCGACAAGCCCGAGCTGCGCGTGCTCGGCGTGTTCTCCGAAAAGCGCCTGCCCGAGTTGCCCGACGTGCCCACCCTGGGCGAGCAGGGCTATTATGACAAGTGGTACGGCGCGGCGCGCGGCCTCGTGGCCCCCAAGGGCACGCCCCCGGAAATCATCGAGTTCTATGTGGACGCCTTCCGCAAGACCATGGAAGACCCGGAAAACATCGCGGCCCATGAAAAGGCCGGCATGACCATCGACTTCAAGGACAACAAGGCCTATGCGGACCTTATCGCCGACCAGGAGAAGTTCTGCAAGGACGTGGTCGCCAACCTCTACAAGTAGCCATAAGCGAAGGCATTGTTGCGCCATGCTGGTGATGACGCCTCCAGAACCCGTCTGGAGCGAAGCGGAAGACGGGGGGCTCGTGCCGGAAGGATCCTAAAAAATAAGATTTTTCGGCGCTTGCGCGCTAGCCGTTGGCGAGTCTGCGAGCCTTACGGATAGCGACAGCGATTGCGTTGGCTGTCTAGCGCGGTAACTAACTGCTGTCTCCATCCGTAGCTTCCTTCGTCGCAACGGCTGGAG
>CAMWTD010000127.1 GCA_947177085.1 uncultured Desulfovibrio sp. | reverse complement strand
CTCGGCGTCCACCACATCCACCAGCACGAACAGCTCGCGCGCCGGCTGCGCGGCGTGGCGCGCGCGCAGGGAATAGCTGATGCCGGGGCGGGCCTTGAAATCCAGGCTCACGTCCGCAAGGCCCGCAAGAAACTGCTCCCAGGCTTCAAAGGCCGGCTTCACATGGAGGGGGTCTTGCTTCCAGTCCGCCTCGAACTGCTTCACTTCCTGCGCAACAGATCCTTTCATGGCTGCTTCCCGTCGGGGCGCGTCTTTGCCGTCGCGCCCGTATTGCCGCCCCACTGCCAGGGCGGGCTTGACATGTTGAGGCTCCAGATGCCGCGTCTTTCCTTGATGGCGCTGTGCTCCTCGATATGCCAGCGGCGGCAGAGCATGGCCTTGCAGGTGGCCCTGTCCACCCAGGCGAGCCCCTCATCCACCAGAAGATTGTTCACCGAGCGGCCGTCCACCTGCACGAGCGCGCTGACCACGCCGCCTCCCACTTCGCCGACGATGCTGACGATGACTCGCGCCCCGGGCCGCAAGAGCCTGAGGAGCGTGGCCCGCGCCTCCCTGCCGAAGGGCTGGTCCTCGGTGGGGATGCCGATGCCGTAGAGGCTGATGACATAGTCCGCGCTTTTCTTGCCCCACCGGTCAGCCACGGAGATGAGGTTGCCCTCCTCCACCGCGACCACATAGGCCGTGGCCTTGCGCGGAGTGAAGGCTTCCCACGCATGGGCAGCCTGCGCCCAGAAAATCGACGCCAGAAGGGCCAGAAGCACGCCCAGGCGCATGTGACCTCCCGCCATAAAAAATACCTGCCGCAGGATACGAAGATGCCCGCCCTCCCCCGGCATTGTCAAGCCGGGGAAAGACGGGCAAGGATGGTGGGAGTGGCCGCGCCGTCAGCCCCAGAGGGCGCGGCCCGACTGGTACACGATGACCGCCACCGCGTAGGCGAGCGCGGTATTGAACACGATGCTGAACACCATCCAGCCCCAGCTTCCGGCCTCCTGTCGGATGACCACCAAGGCCACGAAGCACGGGGAATACAAAAGCACGAAGAGCATGAGCGCGAGCGCCGTGGCCTTGGACCAGCCCGGGTCGCTCGCAAGGCGCTCGGCAAGGGACTCGGGCTCGTCCGGGTCCTGCTCGCCCAGGGCCCAGGCCGTGCCCATGGTGGAGACCACGGCCTCCTTGGCGGCCACGCCGGCGATAAGGGCGATGTCCGTGCGCCAGTCAAAGCCGGCCGGGCGCGTGAAGGGTTCCACCCACTTGCCGAGGCGTCCCGCCACGGAATAGGCGAGCTTTTCTTCCTCGAAGGTGTTGTTGGCCTCGGAAAGCTCTTCCTCCACCGCTTCCCGTCCCTCCGCATCCTTGGGGAGGGCCTCCAGGCGTTCCTCAAGCGAGGCGATGCGCGCCTCATGCGGGGCCGCGGCCTCATCCGGCAGCATGGGGAAGGTCATGGCCGCCCAGATGACCACGGAAATGGCCAGAAGCACGGTTCCCGCCTTCTTGATGTACATCCAGGCCCGCTCCCAGCAGTGCAGGAGCACGCTCAGAAGCGTGGGCATGCGGTAAGGGGGGAGCTCCATGACAAAGGGCGTGGCCTCGCCCTTGACGAGGGACGAGCGGAGCAGGCGGGCCACCAGCAGGGCGAAAAACCAGCCGGCCAGCATGATGCAGAACATGACCGTGGCCGCGTTTTCGGGGAAGAAGGCCCCGGCCAGCAACAAAAAGACGGGCAGCTTGGCCCCGCAGGTCATGTAAGGGAGGGTCAGCAGGGTGGCCAGCTTTTCCTTGGGGCTGCGCAGGGTGCGCGTGGCCATGGCCCCGGGTATGGCGCAGCCGCCCGCGATGCCGCCGGAGATGACATAGGGCATCACCGAGGCCCCGTGCAGCCCGAAGAAGCGGAACACGCGGTCCATCATGTAGGCCATGCGCGCCATGTAGCCGCTGTCTTCCAGGAAGGAGATGAGCGCGAACATGATCATGATGAGCGGCACGAAGCTCAGCACGCCGCCCACGCCGGCGATGACGCCGTCCACGAGGAGCGACTGCACGAGGCCCTCGGGCAGGATGTCGGTAAGGAAGTCCCCCAGAAGATCAAAGCCGTCCTCCACCCACTCCTGCGGATAGGCCCCGAGCTCAAAGGTGATCTGGTACATGAGGTATAGCACGCCCAGCATGATGAGCGGCCCGAAAAAGGCGTTGGTGAGCACCCTGTCGATCTTGTCGGACAGCGCGAGGCGATCCCGGCCCGGGTCCCTGTCCAGCACGCCGTCGCGCAGGATGCTGTGGATAAAGCCGTAGCGGTGGTCCGTGATAATGGACTCGGTGCTGGCGTTGAAGGTGTCGTGGATATGGGCCGCCGTCTTGCGGCAGATGGTCTCCAGGCGCTCGCTTGCGGCCGCGTCGGCGGCGCGGGCCTCGCGCAGGATGACCTCGTCGTTTTCCAGCAGCTTGAGCGCGAGCCAGCGCGGCGCGTACACGCCCTTGAGGAGCCCCGAGGACTCGATGATGCGCTCCATTTCCAAAAGTGCCGTATCGATGTCTGGCCCGTAGGAGAGGCGCAGGGGCTCGCGCGGGCCCTCGTCCGCCAATTTAATGGCGGTCTGCATGGTCTCGCGCAGGCCCTCGCCCTCACGGGCGATCATGGGCAGCACGGGCGTGTGCAAAAGCTTGCCGAGGCGCTCCATGTCGATGTGGATGCCAGCCGCACGGGCCTCATCCATCATGTTGCAGGCGAGCACCACGGGCATCCCCATTTCCAGGAGCTGCACCGTGAGCAGGAGGTTGCGCTCAAGTGCCGAGGCGTCGGCCACGTCGATGACCGACTGGACATGGCCCGCGGAAAGCTCGCCGCGCGCCACCAGTTCCTCCTGCGAAAAAGCGGTGAGGCTGTATGTTCCAGGCAGGTCCACCAAGGTGATGTGGCGTCCGTCAACCTCAAGTTGGCCTTCCTTCCGGTCCACGGTCACCCCGGGGTAGTTGCCCACATGCTGGCGCGCCCCGGTATAGGCATTAAAAACCGTCGTCTTGCCGCAGTTGGGGTTGCCCGCCAGCGCAATGCGCAAGGGCGCGCCCGCGCCTTGCGCCGTGCTTTTCTCCGTCCCGTCGCTCATCACTCCTCCAAGTCCCGGCGATTAAGCATCTTTGAAGCAATGGAAAAATGAAATTCATTTCCGAAATAACGGCCCATTCCGGTCTTGTCAAGCCGCTCAGGCAAGCTGCAGGCATTCCCGCAGGGTGGACACGCCGCAGGAATGGACGAAACGGATGGGAATGTTGCGCGAACGCGCGAGCTGCTGGGCCTTGCGCTTGGCCTCGTGCGAAATCTTGTTGGTAAAGACGATGAGCGCGTCGGGATTGCCAATCTTGGCAAGGAAGTTGCGCTCGTTGCGGCTGATGCACTTGAGTTCATGGCCAAGAGCCTCGGCCGTGGACACATACTCGGGCTTCAGGCGGTCCATGCCGCCGATAAGGGTCACGCTCATTTTCTCTCCCTCCTCCTAGGTAGGCAGCAAATTTTGCCGCGCGTCTCTGTACGGAGCGAAACTAATTGAAAATGAATTTCATTGTCAAGAGAAGATGATGAATTTTCTTGCGATAAAAACATCATAAAATATTAGGTGCTTGTCAATATCCAGCGCCGGAGGCGCTCAGAAGGCGAGGCCGTGGGTCATGATGACGCAGCGGGCGGCCGCTCCGGGGGTGAGGCCGCGCGGGAGCTCGCCTTTGAGAGCCACGCGCACGGGAACATAGGCCACGGGACGGCGCAGTGCGCCGGTACTCTCCCCCCCGCTCGCGCCGCCATCCTGATGCGCGCCCGCAAGACCTTCGGGCAACGGCTGGGGAGGCAGTACCTCGCTCACCGTGCCGGAAAGGCTCTCCTCCCCCACGCTGACGCTGCAGCGCTGGCCAGTGCGGATGCTGTCGGCCTCGCCAGCCGGGAACCAGGCATCCACCCAGAAAGCTTCATCAGCGGCCTGCCCGGATGGCGCAATGAGCAGGGCGGGCTCCCCGGCCTGGAGCAGTTGCCCGGGTTCAGCCATGCGGCGCAATACCGTGCCGGCCACTGGCGCAAACAGCGCCCCGTCGGCCGAAAGCCGCTCGGGGCCCGATGCCTGCGCGACCCGCTGCCGCTGCTGCGAGGCGTGGTTGCGCGCGGCCATCACCTCCTGGCGGATGCGCTCCAGCTCTTGCTCAAGGGCAGCCCGCATGAGGCTTGCGCGCTCAAAGTCGGCCGCGGCGGCCTCCTTGCGGCCGCGGGCCGTGGCTTCCGCGGCCCGCGCGGCGGCATACTTCTCCGCGCCGGCGGTGCGCTCGCCGCCCTGGCTGCCGAGGGAGCGCAAGGCAAGCTGGGCGCGCACATGGTCGGTCACGCGCTCCTCGCGCAAGAGGCGGAGGCGATCCTCCTCATTGCGGGCCTGGGCCATGCGCACGGCGAAATCCCGCTCCGCCTCCTGCGCCTGGCGCAGACGCGCGGCGCTCTCCACCATGTCGGGCCCCTGGGCGGGGCGCAAGGCCGCGGCCTCAGCGGCGGCCTGGGAGAGATGCCTGTCATAGGTTCCCGCTTCCATGTCGCCCACATGCTGCCCGGCCCGCACGCTGTCGCCCTCGCGGACATCCAGATTCGCGAGATTGCCCGAAAAACGGGGCGCGACGATGTGCACCATGCCGTCAAGGCGCGCGGCGACGCTGGCCACGCGGCCGGAATAGACCCACCAGCCGAGCGCGCCCCCAGCCACGAGCAGGAGGGCGACGAGGATGACCACGATGCGTCGCAAAGGACGCCGGCCGTTGTAGCCGGGGGATGGCAGTTCAAGGGAAAAGGCTTCGGGCATGACGTACTCCGGCCAAGGGGATCGAGGGGAGCAATTTTCCCCTCATGACTTTTGCCGTTGCCCATGCAGATAGCGTACCAGCATCAGGTGGGACGGTCGCAGACGCCAGTGTCCACGGCCGCGGCATCTTTGTGGTATTCCGCCTCCAGAGGCAGCCCCGCCAGCCTGCGCCGCACAAGGTCGAGCGCATGGCTTGCCGCGCGCTGGCGCGTCCAGCCGCGACCGAGATAGCGGCCCTGCGGACGCATGACGCGCAGCCAGACGCCGTCCGGCGCGCTGAGGGCAATATACACCAGGCCCACGGGCTTTTCCGGCGTGCCGCCGTCGGGCCCGGCGATGCCGGTGATGCCGAGGCCCAGGTCTCCGCCCTGGCGCAGGCGCGCGCCCTCCGCCATAAAGGCTGCAGTTTGGGGGCTCACCGCGCCATGGGCGTCAAGCACAGCCTCCGGCACGCCGAGCAGGCGCGCCTTGGTCGCATTGGCATAGGCGACAAGCCCGGTGTCGAAAATCGCGGATGCGCCGGGCTGGTCCGTGATGCGCTTGGCGAGCAGGCCCCCGGTGCAGGATTCGGCAGTGACAAGACGCAGCCCCGCGGCCGCAAGGCCCCGCACAACGACAGCCTCGAGGCTTGGCACATCCACGCCGTAGACCACATCGCCGAGGCGCTGGCATACGGCGCGCACCAGGGGCTCCGCGAGGGCTCGCGCAGCCGCCTCGTCCGGGGCCTTGGCCGTGACGCGCACGAACATCTCGCCTTCCGTGGCATAGGTGGCCGCTGTGGGATTGCCGCCCTGCATGAGGTCGCGGATACGCTCGGCGGCGGCCCCCTCGCCTATGCCGAAGGTGCGGACCATGAGGGACACGATGACCGCGCCCGTGCGGCGCTCAAGAAAGGGCCGCACGCTTCCCTCCAGCATGGGCAAAAGCTCTGATGGCGGTCCCGGCAACAGCAGGACGAACTTCTCCCCGTCCACGGGCACGGCACAGCCCGGCGCCGTTCCCACACTGTTGGGAAAGGCCTCGGCCCCAAGTGGCAGGAGCGCCTGCTTGAACTGGTTTTCCCCCATGGGGCGCGTGCCGAAATATTCCCGGAGCCGCGCAAGGCTTTCCGCATCTTCCACCAGGGGGCGGCCGGCCACGCGGGCCACTGTCTCCTTGGTGAGGTCGTCCTCGGTGGGACCGAGGCCGCCCGTGCAGATGACGAGCGAACTGCGCGCCAGGGCCTCGCGCAGGGCGGCCTCAAGGCGCGCGGCATTGTCGCCCACGGTCTGCACATGCTCGAGATCGATGCCGAAAGCGGCAAGCTCCCGCGCCACATGGGCCGCATCGGTATTGACGGTGTGGCCGAGCAAAAGTTCCGTTCCCACTGAGATGATTTCCGCTTTCACGCTGGCTCCTTGTAGGCAGGCCCGGGCGCGCGGGCGCATTGCCGGCTCATTTGTAGCGTGCGCACCCCCTTGGTGCAAGGGCGCAGTGCGGAGCTGCCCGTATGGGTCGGCCTCCCCGCTTGACAATGAGGCCTAAAAGCGTTTGAGTTTCATGTGTCCGACGCTGCCGCCACGGCGCTGGCCGTCGATTGGGGAAGCGATTCGCGGTTGCCGTCATGCCATCAATCAGGAGTAAACGCTGATGACCAAGGCCGAACTCGTCGAAAAAATCGCCGCCATGGGCAATCTCACCAAGGCT
>CAMWTD010000126.1 GCA_947177085.1 uncultured Desulfovibrio sp. | reverse complement strand
TGCTCGTGGTGCTCGCCACGGCGCTCAACGTGCGCCCGGGCGAGCTGGTGGATGCCATGGTCGAAGCGGCGGGAAGGGCCGAAGGGAGGCCCCGGCCGGTGCAAAACTGAGCCCCGCCGGAGGGCCGGGCGGCTCTCCTGACGGGGCTTGGTGCGCCGGTTCTGCGGAGGGGCCTACGGCTTGAGGCCCATCTTGTTCACGGCCTGCATGCCGCCCATGGAGTTCACCGTGTCGGTGATGCCGTTATTGGCGAGGATCAGCAGGCTTTCATAGGCGCGCAGGCCCGAGTTGCAGATGAGGGCCACCGGCCTGTCGCGCGGGATCTCGCCCATGCGGGCCTTGAGCTCTTCCAGCGGGATGGAGTGCCAGTCGGGCTCGCGGTCCTGGATGGCCTTGCCGGCCTTGGGCGGGCGCGTATCCATGAAGAAGATGTTGTTTTCCTTGCGGTTCTTCCAGAGTTCCATGAACTCGTCGCCCGTGACGGGCTTAAAGCGCCCGGAGAGCACGTTGTCGGCCACGTTGGCCACGGTGTTGACCGCGTCCATGGCCGCGGCGAAGGGCGGCGCGTAGGCCACCTCGAGGTTGGAGATGTCCTCGAGCACGGGTTTCGCGTACTGGAGCACGCCGGCCACGGCGTCGATGCGGGCCTTGAGCGCGTCGCCGTCCACGCAGGCGCCCTGCAGGCCGAGCACGCGGCGCGTGCCCTTCTCCACCACGATTTCGAGGCTCATCATCTTCTTTTCCGGGTAGAAATGCGCCCGGTCAAGTTGCTCGATGGCCACGCCCACGGCGTCGAAGCCGGCGGCGCGCGCCTTGGCGGGCGTGAAGCCCGTGCCGCAGAAGGACATGCCGAAGAGCTTCACCCCCCAGGTGCCCACGTAGCCCGGGAAGGTGGCGTCCACCCCGGCCAGGTTGGAGCCGATGACCCGGCCCTGGCGGTTGGCCTCGCTGCCCATGGGGATATAGCCCGGCTTGCCGGTGATGATGTTGCGCACGGCCGCGCAGTCGCCGCCCGCGTAGATGAGCGGGTCGTTGGTGCGCAGATGGTCGTCCACAAGGATGCCGCCGAAGGGCGCCACATCAAGGCCCGCGTCCCTGGCGAGCTGGCCGTTGGGGATGAAGCCGGCCGCGAAGATGACAAGCTGCGCCGGGAGCTCGCGCTTGTCGGTGACGACCTTGGCGACCAGGCCGTTCTCGCCCTCGAGGCGCACGACCTTCTCGGAGGTGTACACCGAGACCTTGTTGGCCTCGCACTCGTGCTGCGCCATGAGCGCCAGCGTATGCGAGAGCGCGCCGGGGAGGATCTGGTCCATCATCTCCACCACGCTCACCTTGACGCCCCACATGTCGGCCAGCGCCACGGCCGCCTCGAGCCCGATGAAGCCGCCGCCCACGATGACGGCCTCGTTGACCTTGCGCGCCTCGCAGGCCTCGCGGATGGTGCGGGCCGCCTCCAGGCGGGTCAGCGAAAGCACATGGCCGAGCTTTGCCCCCTCCACGTCGGGCATGCGCGGGGTCGCGCCCGTGGCGAGCACCAGCTTGTCATAGGGCAGCACTTCCTCGCGGTTTTCGTCCAGCTTCTGCACGAGCACGGTCTTGAGCTTGCGGTCGATGGAGACCGCGCGGGTGCGCGTGAGCACATTGACGCCCTTGAGCGCGCGGAAAAATTCCGGGTCGCGCACGACGCCGGCATTGGTGGCGCGCAGCTCGTCGAGGTTCTGCACCTCGGCGGACACATAGTAGGGGATGCCGCAGCCGCCGTAGGAGATGAAGGTATTCTCGTCCACAAGGGTCACTTCGGCATCCGGCGCAAGGCGCTTGCAGCGGGCGGCCGCCTTGGGCCCCAGCGCAACGCCGCCGATGATCAGGATCTTTTCCGCCATTGAGTCCTCCCTTGGCTTGGATTTTGTAGGAAAAGCGGCGCGCCCGGGGGCGCGGCCCGCAATTCACGCATTGCGGTCAGTTTGCGGAAGCGGTCCCGGCCTCCCCGTTTTCCGCCAGGGCTTCCGTAAAGAGCTCGCGCCGCGCGGCCAGCTTGTCCCTGGCGTCCGTAATCTTTTCGGCGCGCTCGCGCTCGCGCGCCACCACTTCCGCGGGGGCGCGGCTCACGAAGCTCTCGTTGCGCAGCTTGCGGTTCACGTCCACCATGTCCTTTTCCAGCTTGGCGAGCTCCTTGTCGAGGCGCGCGAGCTCGTCGGCAAGGTCCACGGCCCCGGCCAGCGGCACGATGACCTGGCAGCCCCCGGCCACGGCCGAGGCGGCCGCCTTGGGCGCGGGCATGGCCGCATCGATAACCAGTTCCTCAAGGCGCGCCAGGGTCTCGATGCAGACGCGGTTTTGCTCGAGGATGCGGGCCTGCGCCTCGTCCCCCGGGTGCAGCAAAAGCCGCACCCTGCGCGTGGGGCTGATGCCGAGCTCGGCCTTGATGGTGCGCACGGCCACGATGACGCCCTGCACGAATTCCATGGCCCGCGCCTCGTCCGGCCGCACGCAGCCGGGCCGCGCCGGCGGGTAAGGCTCAAGCGCGATGTCCGTGGGCTCCGCGCCCGCGGGCACGGGGAGCGCGGCCCAGATTTCGGCGGTCACGAAGGGCATGATGGGATGCAGCAGCAGCAAAATCTCGCGCAGGGTCAGCCAGAGCACATACTGCGCCCGGGCGCGCACCGCCGGGTCTTCCGAGGCCATGTCCGGCTTGGAAAGCTCCAGATACCAGTCGCAAAACTCGTTCCAGAGAAACTTGTAGCCGCATTGCGCGGCGTCGTTGAAGCGGTAGTCCTCCAGGGCCTGGTCCATGTCCAGCTTGACCGCCTCGAGCCGGTCGAGGATCCACGCCTCGTGCAGGCTCACCGGGCCGGAAAGGTCCACGGGCGGGGGCGCGCTCTCCGGCAGGTTCATGAGCACGAAGCGCGCCGCGTTCCAGAGCTTGTTGACAAAGTGCCGGTAGCCCTCGATGCGCTCCTCCGAGAGGCGGATGTCGCGCCCCATGGCCGCGAAGGCCGTGAGCGTGAAGCGCAATGCGTCGCAACCGTATTTCTCGATCATGGCGAGCGGGTCGATGCCGTTGCCCTTGGACTTGGACATTTTCTGGCCTTGCGCGTCGCGCACGAGCGCATGGAGGTAAATGTCGCGGAAGGGCGGCTCCCCGAGGAAGTGCTGGCCCATCATCATCATGCGGGCCACCCAGAAAAAGAGGATGTCGAAGCCGGTCACGAGCACGCTCGTGGGATACCAGCGCTTGAGCTCAGGCGTCATTTCCGGCCAGCCCAGCGTGGAAAAGGGCCAGAGCGCGGACGAGAACCAGGTGTCCAGCACGTCCTCGTCCTGGACAAGCTCCGTGCTTCCGCAGCGCGGGCAGGTCCCGGGGGCGGTCTCGGCCACGATGAGCTCGCCGCACCGCTCACAGGTCCAGGCCGGGATGCGGTGGCCCCACCAGATCTGGCGGCTGATGCACCAGTCGCGGATGGTGTCCAGCCAGTGATAATAGGTCTTGAGCCAGGTCTCGGGGAAGAGACGGGTGAGCTCGGGCACGGCGGCGCGCGCGGCCGGGGCCATCTTGGTGGTCGCCACGAACCACTGGCGCGACACATGCGGCTCCACCACGGTGTGGCAGCGGTAGCAGCGGCCCACGGCATGGGCCAGCGGCTCCTCGCCGCGGTCCAGACCGGCGGCCGCGATGTCCGCCACGATTTTGGCGCGCGCCTCCTCCTTGGTCAGGCCCGCATAGGGGCCGGACTCGGCCTTCATGCGGCCGTCCTCGTCAATGACCTGGAGAAATTCCAGCCCGTGGCGCTGGCCGAGCAGCCAGTCGTTGTGGTCGTGCGAGGGCGTCACCTTGAGCGCGCCCGTGCCGAATTCCCTGTCCACATAGCTGTCGGCGATAACGGGGATCTCGCGGCCGAGCACGGGAACGACCACGCGCCGCCCCACGAGGCCGGCATAGCGCTCGTCCTCGGGGTGCACGCAGACGGCCGTGTCGCCGGGAATGGTCTCGGGCCTCGTGGTGGCGATGACGATCTCGCCGTCGCCGTCTGCCAGCTTGTAGGCCACCTTCCAGAGGCGGCCGGGCTGCTCCTCGTGCTCCACTTCGTCGTCGGCGAGCGCGGTGTGGCAGCGCGAGCACCAGTTGATGATATAGTCGCCCCGGTAGATGAGCCCTTCGTTATAGAGCTGTACAAAGACCTTGCGCACCGCGGCGGAAAGGCCGTCATCCAGGGTGAAGCGCAGGCGCGACCAGTCCACCGAGCACCCGAGGGCCGCAATCTGCTCGAGGATGCGGTGGCCGTAGTCGGCGCGCCATTGCCAGACGCGCTCCACAAAGGCCTCGCGGCCGAGATCCTTCCTGCTCTTGCCTTCTTTTGCCAGCGCCCGCTCCACCACGTTTTGCGTGGAGATGCCCGCATGGTCCGTGCCCGGTATCCAGAGCACGTTCTTGCCCTTCTGGCGCGCGTGGCGGCAGAGCACGTCGATGAGCGTGAGATTGAGGGCGTGGCCGATATGCAGCGCGCCCGTCACGTTGGGCGGGGGGATGACGATGGAATACGGCTCGCCAGGGTCGTCCGGGCTCGGGGTGAAGGTCCCGCTTTTTTCCCAGTGGCCGCGCCACCGGCGTTCCACGTCCTGGGGCTCATAGCCCTTGGGGAGGGTCTCCGCCATCTTGCATTCTCCGTGAAAAGGCGGCAATAGTGCGCCATGCAGCCCGAAAGCAGCGTCCACATCCTGTGGGATGCCTCCCACATCTGGGGCCTCATGGCCTGGCGCGCCCTGCGCGCCCTGGGCGTGCCCTCGCGGCTGGTCAAGGCTAAAGAGATAGCCGAAGGCGCGCTTTCTGGCAAGCCGGGTCACGACGGGCGCGCCCGCCTCCTCCTTGTGCCTGGCGGCAGCGCCGGGCGCAAGGCGCGACTGCTCGGGCGGGCCGGCCGAGAGGCCGTGCGCGACTTTGTGCACAAGGGCGGGGCGTATCTGGGCTTTTGCGGCGGCGCGGGCCTCGCCCTGAGCCATGCCCGGGAGGAGCAGGGCCTCGGCCTCTGCCCATGGACGCGCGCGCCATACGCCCAGCGCTTCCAGCACCTCGTCTCAGGCCATGTGCTCGCCCATGCGCCGGATGCGCCGGGCAACGCGCCCGCCGGCCTTGCGGCGACCATTTCGCTGCCCGTGTGGTGGCCCGGGCGCTTCGCCCCGCAAGAAGACCGCGCGGAGGTCAGCATCCTCGCCACCGGCATGGCCCCGGACGCGGACCTGTGGCTCGCCGACCTGCCGCTTGCCGGCGTGTCGCCGCGGATGCTGGAGACCTGGCGGGTGTGCTATGGGGTGGACCTTTCGCCGGGCTTTCTCGCCGGGCAGCCGCTGGTGGTGAGCGGCGCTTTCGGGCAAGGGCGCTACCTCCTCAGCTATTCCCACCTCGAAACTCCGGAAAGCCCGGCGGCCAATGCGTGGCTCGCCCGGATTCTGCGGGGCTTCGGCATTGCGGTCCCCGTTGCGGTCACAGTGCCCGCCTGGCGGCTGGACGCGGATGCGGGCGCGCTCCAGGGCACGCCCCCCCGCGCGGGCGATCCCGCGGCAAGCCTGCGCCGCGCCCGCACGCGCCTCCGCTCCCTGCTTACACTGGGCGCTGAGCAGCGCCTGTTCTTCCGTCGCGCGCCCTGGCTCTGGGGCTGGCGCTCCGGGCTCCCGGGCATGGCGCTCAACAATCTTGCGGCAGCCTTTGCGGAACTGGAGGCGCTGACGTGCGCGGATGCCCCGGGCGACGCGCGGAAAGCCGACCGTGCCAGGCTTGATTCGTTCTGGCAGGCCGTGGGCCCCCGCCTTGAGGCGCTTTTGCCGATTTTTGCCGAGGGGGCCGAGTCCTGGCTGATGGCGAGCCGGCTTTCTGAAATGCTTGCCCCCACGCTGCCCGATGCCGTGGACAACAAGGGCCTTGCGCACCAGCGCATCGCGCTTTTCGGCCACCCCATGCAGGGCGGGGGCATTGCGGAAGAGTTGCTCCAGATGGCGGAGGAGGGCATTTACCTCGCGCAGGCCATGGCCGCCCCCACGCAGGACTGAGCGGGCCGGGTCGCGCCCCGGCAGCAAAACGCCCCCGGTTCCGCAAGGAGCCAGGGGCGAATATGGTTCTCCCCGAAGGGAGGTGGAGGCTGGCGGAGCGGAAGGGACTCGAACCCTCGGCCTCCGGCGTGACAGGCCGGCGTTATAACCGTCTTAACTACCGCTCCGTGATGGGCCGCCCCGCAATGCGGGGTTGACGCCGGGCCGGGCATGTGGTGGTGGGCAGTACAGGACTTGAACCTGTGGCCCCCGCCGTGTGAAGGCGGTGCTCTACCAACTGAGCTAACTGCCCTCCCGGAGCAATTTTTTTATTCCACTTGGGGCCATGCGTCAAGGCAAAATATCCGTAAAAAAATTTTTACGAAAAATTTTTTCTAAGATACTGAAATTCCAGAAAAAATTTTTCCAGCCCGCGCAAAGGCCCTCGGGGCGCCTTGCCGTTGGGCGCTAGCGGTGTTAGTTCTTGCGCCACACGGATGCAA
>CAMWTD010000125.1 GCA_947177085.1 uncultured Desulfovibrio sp. | reverse complement strand
CGCCCCGGCGGGGGCGCTCCCGTTCACCCCCCCCCCCGCCCCGACCGCCTGCCCGGGCAACCCGGCCCCCGCTCTGCGGGCCCAACCCCCCCGGGCAGGGGCGGCCGCCCCCGCATTGGGTGTTTGCGCCCGAATCGCTGAGGCCGGTATCCACGGGCAGGCTCTCGTCGCGGGGCGTGTCGTCAACGGGAGCGCCCCGGCCGGGGCGCGCGGCCTCGGCCGGCCCGCGCGACTGCTGGCCGCGCTCCACGCGCTCGCGGATGTCTCCGGGCAGGCCCCGCTGCTCGAAGAAGGGCACGCCCTGCGAGCCGGCGGCGAAGATGTGCGCCTTGTTGCGCAAAAGGCGGAAGCGCAAAAGCAGCATATCAGGCCGCCACGCGGCGAAGCCCGAGGGAGCCTGGGCGTTCTGGCTCTGGGCCAGGGCCTGCGCGATGTTGAGCCCCTCGTCGAGCAGGCCGCGCATGCGCGCCACCTTCCAGACGTCCGCCTCGGTCTCGGCGAGGGGATAGAAGGCCACGTCCACATTGCCGGAAAGCGCGTTCACGCCCTCGATGCAGTAGCGGCAGGAAGGCGAGAAGAACATGCGCGTGACCGCGTTTTCGCTTTCATCGAGAATGGGCCAGACATCGGCCTGCGAGCGCGCCACGGCCCCCACATTGATGACGAAGAGCGCCGCCCAGATCCAGAGGAGCACGGAATGCCGCTTCGTCTCGGGGCGCATCCGGCTCTGCGGGGCGGGCACGCGGCGCAACAGGAAATAGATGATGGCGAAAAAGAGCGCCGCCAGAAGGCAACTGATGCAGGGCGCGGTGAAGGCCATGAGCACGAGCAGGCAGATGTCGCCCGCGAGGGCGAGGCCGGCGAGGATGCGGCCCCACTCGGCCGCGCCGAGCAGGGAGAGCCCGGCGAGCGCCCCGAAGGCCGCCGTGCCGAACCACCACAGGGAGATGCCGGCGACGGTGAAGTCCTGGTACAGGGTGCAGCCGGTGGTGACGCAGAAATTGACGTCGTTGCCGAGCGCGCTCCACACGCAAAACGCAGTGCCGAGGAGCGCGAAAAACAGGGGTCCGGCGAGGATGGCGTGGTTTTTGTTCATGGCAAGTGCTGGCGCTTTCCGCAAAGAACGTTGCAAGGCTGCGGCCCTCGGGCGCAACGCAAGCGGCCCGGCACGGGGCCGCGCCGGTATTCATCATGCCGCAAAGCGTCATAATAGAAGTTTTTGCAGTTTTCGTAAAGTCCGCGACCGCCCTTGCGGGCCCTGGCGCTCCGGGATGCCGCGGCGACGCCCCCCTGTCGGGAGCTCCCCCCGACGCGCCCTTGCGCGCTTTTGCGGAAAAAGGGCGGAGCGACGGCGGGGCATTGGCAAAGATGCCGCCTTCTTTTATACTCGGGCCACTGTGTCGCCGGGCGCGGGACGCAGAGCCGCCCCGCGCCCCCTCCCGCAAAGATAAAGGCTGTTGCTGTGAAATATACCAGAGTTTTCCGTTTCGTCATCGCGCTCGCGCTCTCCCTGTGCCTGTCGCTTCCTGCGGCCGCGGCCACGGGGGAGGACGGCCGGGTGCGGGCGGGCGTTTTCAATTTCGAGGGCTACCACAGCAAGGATGAGGACGGCAATCTCGAGGGCTACGGCATGGACCTTTTGCGCCTGCTCTCGCAGTATTCGCACCTCAATTTCGCGTTCTCGGGCTATGACAAGTCCTGGCACGACATGCAGGAAATGCTCAAGAACGGCGACATCGACATCGTCAGCACCGCCCGGCGCACCCCGGAGCGCGAGGAGATCTTCGCCTTTTCGCTGCCCGTGGGCCGCAACCACACCGTCCTCACCCGCAAGCTCCAGAACACGCGCCTGCGCGCGGGCGACTATGAGACCTACGACGGCATGAAAATCGGCGCGGTGGCGGGCAGCAGCCAGAACCGCTACCTGCCCGATTTTGCGAAAGACAAGGGCTTCACCTACACGCTCATCGAATACGAGTCGCCCGCAGAACTCGCCGAAGCCCTGCAAAAGGGCGACGTGGACGCCATCCTTTCCAGCAATTTGCGCAAGCCCAACAACGAGACTCTGCTCGACATCATCAAGAGCGACAATTTCTATATCATCGCCCGCAAGGAAAACCGGAAGATCATCGACGAGATCAATGACGCCATCGAGCAGATGAACCTCAACGAGGGGGACTGGCAAAACCGGCTCTATTACACCAACTACGGGCCCGAGCTTCCGGACAGGCCGGAATTTTCGCCCGGCGAGCGCGCCTACATGAACGCCGTGAAGCGCGGCAACAAGGACATCACGGTGACGGCCAGGGGCGACAACGCGCCCTACTCCTATGTGGAGGACGGGCGCCTCAAGGGGGTGCTGCCCGAGTATTTCGAGCGCGTCATGCAGGTGGCCGGGCTGCCCTACACCCTCGTGCCCCCGGCCACGGACGGCGCGCAGGACGGCGCCGAGCCCACGGCCGATGTGGTGCTTGACCGCCTCACCCCGGACAGCGCCGACGAGGACGCGCCCTCCCCCGGCTTTGCGAGCGACCCCTACCTTGTCACCGGACTCGCGCGGGTGACGAGGGCGGACCATGCGGGTCCGGTGCGTACGCTCGCCCTGCCTTCGGGTACGCCCCTCGACGTGCCGCCCTCGCTTTTGCAGAATGTGGAGGTGCGCACCTACCCCACCCCGCAGGAGGCCATGCGCGCCGTGCAGCGCCGCGAGGCCGACGCCGCCTATGTGCTGCCGCTCACCGCGCAGATGTTCGTCAACCGGGATCCGGGCGGGGGCCTCAGCTCCACCATGATGAACGACGGCGGGGCCTCCTTCCGCATGTATGTGCCCGCCTCGGTGGACCACGAGCTCAGCACCATCCTCAAGAAAGCCGTGCGCGGCGTGCCCGCCGGAACATTGAACCAGATCGGCGCGAGCCACATTTCCTACAATGCCGGAGAGATGAGCCTGTGGCACTACCTGCACGCCAACCCCGAGATCATGTCCGTGGGGGCGAGCGTCATCATGCTGGCCGCGAGCCTTTTCCTCATCGTGGCGCTCAGGAGCCGCTGGAATCGCCGCCTGCTCACGGCCACGGAACACGCCAACCACGAGCTCTCAAGCCAGCTCGCCATCGTGGAGGCCCTGTCCCGCGACTATTCCAATGTGCTCGCCATCAATGCGGACAAGGGCACGACGGGCATCATCAAGATTTCCGGCTTCGGCCCCGGCAACGGGCCCGAGGCCCCCGGCGAGGAGCGGCCCTACGGCAAGATCCTGGCGGCCTATGTTGACCAGAAGGTGCACCCCGAGGATCGCGACTATATCGCGGACGCGCTCTCGCTGGCCACCATCCGCCGGCAGCTCGCCGAGAAGGAGGAATACAGCGGAACCTACCGCATCGTGGAAAACGGCGAGACGCAATACTTCCAGTTCACCTACGTGCGCCCGCACGAATACGGCAGCCGCGACTACGACCTCATCCTCGCGGGCTTCAGGAACATCGACGACATGATCCGCCGCGAGCAGGAGCAGAAAAAGGCCCTCGCCGAGGCGCTGGAAAAGTCGCGCTACGCGAGCGCCGCCAAGACGGCCTTCCTCAACAACATGTCGCACGACATCCGCACGCCCATGAACGCCATCATCGGCTTCACCGCGCTCGCGTCCTCCAATGTGGAGAACGTGCCCATGGTGCAGCGCTATCTCGGCAAGATCATGACCTCGGGCAACCACCTCCTCAGCCTGATCAACGACGTGCTGGACATGAGCCGCATCGAGAGCGGCAAGGTGAAGATCGAGGAACAGGAGGTGAGCCTGCCCGCCATCCTCCACGACCTGCGCACCATCGTGCAGGCGGATGTGCGCTCAAAGCAGCTTGATTTCCAGATCGACACGCTCAACGTGGTCAACGAGACCATCTTTTGCGACCGCCTGCGCCTCAACCAGGTGCTGCTCAATATCCTGAGCAATGCCATGAAGTACACCCAGCCCGGCGGCAAGGTGAGCGTGCGCGTCATCCAGGCCACGCCCGCCGAGGACGGCCGGGCCACATACGAGTTCCGGGTGCGCGACAGCGGCATCGGCATGAGCAAGGAATTCCTCAAGCATGTCTTCGAGCCCTTCGAGCGCGAGCAGACCTCCACGGTGAGCGGCATCCAGGGCACGGGCCTGGGGCTCGCCATCACCAAGAACATCGTGGACATGATGGGCGGCACCATCGAGGTGGAAAGCGAGACGGGCAAGGGATCCGAATTTGCCGTCACCTTCACCTTCCGCGTGGTGGAGGAGGACGCGGCCGACATGCTGTTGCCGCAGTATGAAGGGACGCGCGCCCTGGTGGTGGACGACGACATCAACACCTGCACGAGCCTCTCCAAGATGCTCTCAGAGCTCGGGCTCAAGCCCGACTGGACCACCCTCGGCAAGGAGGCCCTCGTCCGCACCGAGTTCGCGAGCGAGCAGAACGAGGCCTACGGCGCGTACTTCATCGACTGGATCATGGCGGACATGAACGGTATCGAGCTCACGCGCCGCCTGCGCAGGACCGTGCCGCCGGAAGTGCCCATCATCATCCTCACGGCCTATGACTGGACGGACATCGAGGAGGAGGGCCGGGAGGCCGGCGTCACCGCCTTCTGCTCCAAGCCCGTCTTTCTCTCCGATTTGCGCAACATCCTCGAAAGCCCGGCGACGCGGGAAGAAGAGGCGGTGGAGGCCCAGCCCGAGGCGGCGGAAAGTTTCGCGGGCAAGCGCCTCCTGCTCGCCGAGGACAACGAGATGAACCAGGAGATCGCCCAGATGATCCTGGAGAATGCGGGCTTCGAGCTCGACATCGTGGAAAACGGCCAGCTTGCCGTGGACAAGATGCGCGACATGCCCGCCGGGACCTATGATCTCGTGCTCATGGACGTGCAGATGCCCGTCATGGACGGCTATGCGGCCACCCGGGCCATCCGCGCCCTGGAAGACCCCATCCGCTCGGGCGTGCCCATCATCGCCATGACGGCCAACGCCTTTGACGAGGACAGGGAGGAGGCCATCAATTCCGGCATGAACGGCTATGTGGCCAAGCCCATCGACATCAAGAAGCTCATGGAGACGCTGGACGAGTTCCTGCGCCAGCGCTGAGGCCGGGCGACGCCGCGCCCCCGTTTTCAGGGCCGCATCCCGTCGGCGGGGATGCGGCCCTGCCGCTTTTTTCGCAGCCCGGGAAGCCCCGCCTTGCGTTAAACGCAGGTGGGGCGGCCCGTGCGGGCCGCCCCACCTGTCAATGCCCTGGCAAAAACGCCTACTTCTTGGAGTTCTGGTACAGGGTGTGGTATTCCTCCAGCGTCTTGCGGATGAACTTGCCGATCTTGAGGTATGCGGTCTTGTTGAGGTTGGCGAGCGACACGCGCACCGACCACTTGGGCCCGTCGAAGCCGTCGCCGTTCAAAAGCACCACCGCGTCCTCCTGCGCGAGACGCACCACCACGTCCAGCGGGTCGAAGTTGGCGTTGAGGTAGGCCGCGAAGTCGTCGCCATAGAACTTCTTGGCCCAGACCATCATGTCGATCTCGCTGTAGTAGCCGGCGCGGTACTTGTCGGGCAAAAGCGTGAAGCCCGTGGTGTCCCAGAGGGCGTGGAGCCGCTCCTGGATCATGTTGATGAGCTTCGGCTGGAGCTCGTCCTTGTGAATGAGCGCGAAGGCCGAGAAGATGGACATCATGATCTGCTGCGGCGTGGAGAGGCCGGCCGTGTGGTTGAGGCCCACCATGCGGCTGTCGGCCACGAGCCGGTCCACGAACTTGATCTTCGCCGGGTCGATGCTCAGGCTGCTGTAGCGCTTGATGAGCGCTTCCCGCTTGTCCCTGGGCAGTTCCGCGATGCGGTCGTCAAAGACGTTCCCCTCGCTGCGCAGGCACATGACCGCCGCGCGCCAGCCCGTGGCCCCGAAGTACTTGGAGTACGAGTACAGGCACATGGTATTGTAGGGCAGCGCGTACATGAGCGACTTGAAGCCCTCGATGAAGGTGCCGTACACGTCGTCCGTGATGATCATGAGCTTCGGGTTGTCGGTCTTGACGATGTCCAGCAACTGGGCCTGGGTTTCCGGCGTGATGCACACGCTCGGCGGGTTGGACGGGTTGATGACGCACACCGCCTTGATGGAGGGGTCGCGCAGCTTGTCGATCTCGTCCTTGGGATACTGCCAGTCGTGGTAGCCGTCCTTCTCCACCCTGTTGGCGCTGATGGTGACGATCTCGAAGCCGAACTCGTCCAGCACCGGGATTTCCAGGTACGGCGTGAAGCAGGGCACGAAAAGCGCCACCTTGTCGCCGCGATTGAGCAGGAAGTTCTGCTGGAGCGACAGGAAGGCGTAGCACATGCCGGCCGTGCTGCCCTCGGTGGCGAAGAGGTCGAATTCCGTGGTGTCGTTGCCGCCGCCCATGGCCCAGCGCACATAGTCGCGCGTGATGAGCTCCGTATAGGGCAGGATGCGGTCCGGCGTGGGGTAATGGTCGCCGGTGATGCCGTCCACGAGCTCCCAGGCGAAGTCGTCCTCGTCCACGC
>CAMWTD010000124.1 GCA_947177085.1 uncultured Desulfovibrio sp. | reverse complement strand
GCCCCGGGCCTGGAGGAGGCCACGGCCTCGGCGCCGAGGATGATGTCGTAACCCTGGGACTCGCGGTAGCTGTTGATGACGCGCTGCACGCTGTCAAAGAGCAGGTTGACCACGTTCTGCTGCTCGGCCTGCATGCGCTGCTGCGAGGCGGCGTAGACGCGCTGGAGCTCCTGCATGGCGGCCTCGACCTTGGGGTTCTTCTCAAGGCGGTCCTGGATGGCGTCGAGCTGCGCCTGCATCCCGGCCTGCTGGCTCTCGAGGAATTTCACGCCTTCCTTGCCGGGCTCGCTGTCGCGCATGACGCGGCCCATGTCGACGATGGCGATTTTCGGCTGGGCGACCTGGCTTTCCTGCTGCTGGCAGCCCGTGAGTACAAAGAGGCCCACAAGAAGGGGCGCGATGATTCGGCTGGTGCGCATGGTATGATGACTCCTTTAAAGAAAGTAGGGAAGCAGCCTAGACCAGTTTTTATACTTTTTCAAGAAAATTCCGGCCCCGCCTCGTCCCGGCGACGGGCCGCGAGCGTCCGGCCCGCGCGGCGGCCGCACCCGGACCCTGGCATCCGTTTTTTTGTGGAGGCGGCTTTTCGCGCCTTTCTGGAAAAAGCAAGCGATGCCGGCGACTTTCGCTCCTGTAAAAGCGCCGGGAGGACTTGACGCAAAGCCCCGTTCCCCCGTATATGGGGGGAATCCATGTACACGCGGGGGAGTCGTTCCGGCGGGCGCGCCGGGCGCCTCTTTTCGCGCAAACCCGGGCCGGACATGCGATCGCTCAAGATCCTGCGCGCGCACAAGAAGGAAGTGGTGGACTCCTGGGTGGAGGCGGTCTTCGCCACCTACCCGCTGGAGACCACGGGCTTTCTGCGCACCGCAAGCGACCCCTTCACCAATCCCGTGGCGCACATGACGCGCGAGGCCGCTGGCGTGCTCTTCGACGCCGTGGCCGGGGAGGACGTGGAAGCCGCCACGGTGCGCGCGTCGCTCGACCGCTTCGTCAAGCTGCGCGCCGTGCAGAAGTTCGCCCCCAGCCAGAGCCTTGCGGTCTTCTATCTCATGAAGCCCATCCTCCGCGAAAAGGTCATGCCCGAGATGCGCCTCAAGGGGCGCCTCGAGGACTACCTTGAGGCGGAATCGCGCCTCGACACCCTGGCGCTGCTCGCCTTCGACATCTATTCCGAAGCGCGGGAGACCGTGGCCGAGTCGCGCATCAAAGAAATCAAGAACCAGCACGCCCAGCTTGCCCGCTGGGCGCAGCGCCTTGAAAACGGGCCCGATTTGGCGCAAGCCCCGGGCCCGGAGAGCCCGGAAACGGCCCCCAGGGACCACGCGGACCCTGGCCAGAACCCCAGCCAAGCGAGGTAGGGAATGTTTGCATCGTTGGTCCTCGTGCTGCTCATCGCGGCCATCGCCTGGATCGGAGCGAGCGTGGGGCTCGCGCCGCTCTTCGGCGTGGTGCTGCCGTATGCGGCGGTGCTCGTCTTCATCGGCGGCATGATCTGGCGCATGACGTACTGGGCGAAATCCCCGGTGCCCTTCTGCATCCCCACCACGGGCGGCCAGGAGCAGTCGCTCGACTTCATCAAGCAGGCCAAGATCGACTGCCCGAGCACCACCTGGGGCGTGGTGAAGCGCATGTTCACCGAGGTCTTTCTCTTCCGCTCGCTCTTCCGCAACACCAGCGCGGAAATCGTGGAAAACGACCCCGTGAACAAGGGCCCCCGCCTCATCTACTATTCCTCCCTGTGGCTCTGGGCCTTCGCGCTCATCTTCCACTATTCGGTGCTCGTCATCTTCATCCGTCACTTCCGCTTCTTCATGGAGCCCGTGCCTGCGCCCATCACCTGGGTGGAGACCATCGACGGCATCATGCAGGTGGGAAGCCCGCGCTTCTACTGGACGGGCGGCCTCGCGCTGGTGGCCCTGCTCTTCCTTTTGGCGCGCCGCGTGTGGAATTACCGGCTGCGCTACATCTCGCTCGCCAACGACTATTTCCCGCTCTGGCTCTTGCTCGGCATCGTCTGTAGCGGCCTGTGCCTGCGCTATTTCGACAAGACCGAGATCTCGCAGGTGAAGATCTACCTCATGGGCCTCACGCACTTTGCGCCGGTCTCGGCCGCGGGCATCAACGGGCTCTTCTTCATCCACCTGACGCTCGTCTGTGTGCTGCTCATGTATTTCCCCTTCTCCAAGCTCGCGCACATGCCCGGCGTGTTCTTCAGCCCCACGCGCAACATGGCCAACAATTCGCGGCGCATCAGGCACATCAATCCCTGGAACCCGCCCAAGCAGTACTTCACCTATCCCGAATACGAGGACGCCTACCGCGACGCCATGGCCGAGGCGGGGCTTCCCCTGGAAAAGCAACCCGAAAAGGCTGCCGAGTAAGGAGGCACCACGATGGCAAAACTCCCCACGCCGCAAATGCTCGTCGCCAGCCGCCCGGCCTTTCCGGACAAGGACTGGTTCGACACCAAGCCGGACTTCATCCCCGGCAGCTACTGCTATCCGGCCAAGATGGAGACCATGGAGATGCTGCACATGCCGCACCCGCATGAGTGGGATCCCACGGCCGAAAACTGGAACCTCCCCGAGGACTGGGAAAAGATCCTCTGCGACGCCTTCGCCGACAGGCTCGAAAAGCACCGCTCGCTCAAGCTCTTCATGGACATCTGCGTGCGCTGCGGCGCCTGCGCGGACAAGTGCCACTTTTTCCTCGGCACCAACGACCCCAAGAACATGCCCGTGCTGCGCGCCGAGCTTCTGCGCTCCCTCTACCGGCGCGACCACACCATGCTCGGCAAGCTGCTCGGCAAGCGCGTGGGCGCGCGCGGCTGGGACATGCATGTGGTGAAGGAGCTCTTCTACTACGCCTACCAGTGCACGGAATGCCGCCGCTGCTCGCTCTTCTGCCCCTACGGCATCGACACCGCGGAAATCACCATGATCGTGCGCGAACTGCTGCACGAGGTGGGCCTCGGGCTGCACTGGATCATGGACCCGGTGAAGAACTGCAGCTTCACGGGCAACCACCTGGGCATCCAGCCACATTCGTATGTGGAAATCGTGGAGATGCTTGCCGACGACTGCGAAACCGTCACCGGCATCCGTCCGAAAACGCCCTTCAACAAGAAGAACGCCGAGATCCTCTTCATCACGCCCTCGGGCGACGTGTTCGCGGAGCCGGGCATCTACACCTTCATGGGCTACCTGCTTCTGTTCCACGAGCTCGACCTCGACTACACCTTCTCCACCTACGCCTCCGAAGGCGGCAACTTCGGCTCCTTCGTGTCCTTCAACATGGCGAAGAAGCTCAACGCCAAGATGTACGCCGAGGCCGAGCGCCTCAACGTCAAGTGGCTCCTGGGCGGCGAATGCGGCCACATGTGGCGCGTCATCAACCAGTACATGGACACCTACAACGGCCCGGCCCCGGCCAACATGGAAGTGCCGGTCTCGCCCATCACGGGCACGGTGTTCGACGTGGCCAAATCCACCAAGATGATCCACATCGCCGAATTCACGGCCGACCTTATCCGCCACAACAAGCTCAAGCTCGACCCGCGCAGGAACGCCAACCTCGTGACCACCTGGCACGACTCCTGTAACCCGGCGCGCGGCATGGGCCTGCTCGACGAGCCCCGCTATGTGCTGAAGCACGTCTGCGACAACTTCGTGGAAATGCCCGAGAACACCATCCGCGAGCAGACCTTCTGCTGCGGCGCGGGCTCGGGCCTGAACACCGAAGAGATCATGGAGCTCCGGATGCGCTCCGGCATGCCGCGCGGCAATGCCCTGCGCTATGTGCAGCAGAAATACGGCGTCAACCACATGGCCTGCGTCTGCGCCATCGACCGCGCCACCCTGCCGCCGCTCGCCGACTACTGGGCCCCGGGCTGCACCATCAGCGGCCTGCACGAGCTTGTGGGCAACGCCCTTGTCATGAAGGGCGAAGCCAAGCGCACCATGAACCTGCGCCAGGAAGACCTGCCCGAGGAGGCCCTGGACGAGGAAGCTCCGGCGGACGGCAACGCCGAAAGCCAGGGGGAGGGCCGATAAATGTATAACGCCAAAGCCGTCATCATTGGCATCGTCATCTTTGTGGCGATCTTCAGCTCGCCCTTCTGGACGGGCTGGATCGGCCAGGACTACACCAAGACCGGCGTTGTCCTGCCCGCGGGCGAAAAAGAGTGCATCGAAGACACGGAATTCATGCGCGCCCAGCACATGCGCCTGCTCGACGAATGGCGCGACCAGGCCCTGCGCGAGGAAAACCGCGTCTATGAGTCCGCGCTCAACGGCAAGAAATGGGTCATCAGCCTTCAGAACACCTGTCTGAAGTGCCATTCCAACTACTCGGAATTCTGCGAAAAGTGCCATGTGGCCAACAGCGTCTATCCCTACTGCTGGACTTGCCACATCATTCCCACGGAGGGCAAGCGATGAAGACGAGCAGAAGAAAGTTCCTCAAGGTGGCGGGGCTTTCGGCCTTTGCCCTTGCCGGCGGGATGACGGCGCTTGCGGGCGAGGCCGCCGCCCAGGTGGCCCCTGGCAAATATGTCAAGCGCGAGGGCATGCTCCAGGCGAAACGCTGGGCCATGGTCATCGACACGCGCCGCCTCAAGACCGAGGCGGACTATGCGCCGCTTATCGCGGCCTGCGTGAAGGCGCACAATATCCCCGACATCCCGGGCGACCGCAACGTCAAGTGGATCTGGACGGACAGCTTTGACCACGTCTTCCCGGACGACATGAACAATCACCTGAATACGGCGGTGCGCGACAAGCCCTACATGCTTCTGTGCAACCACTGCACCAATCCGCCCTGTGTGCGCGTGTGCCCCACGCAGGCCACCTACAAGATGGAAGACGGCATCGTCGCCATGGACTACCACCGCTGCATCGGCTGCCGTTTCTGCATGGCCGGCTGCCCCTACGGCGCGCGCTCCTTCAACTTCATCGACCCGCGCCTGCACCTGCCGGACCCGGTTCCCAACCCGGCCTTCCCCACGCGCATGATCGGCGTGGTGGAGAAGTGCAACTTCTGCGTGGAGCGGCTCAATGAAGGCAAGCTCCCGGCCTGTGTGGAAGCCTCGGACGGTCGCGTGCTCTTCGGCGATCTGGAAGACCCGGATTCCCCGGTGCGCAAGGCTCTTGCCGCCAATTACAGCATCCGCCGCAAGCCGAGCCTCGGCACCCAGCCCGGCGTCTACTACCTCGTGTAAGGAGATAAGCCATGCTTGAAAAACTCCTCACCGGTCCCAGGTGCTACTATGTGTGGCTGCTCTTCCTCTGCTGCATCATCGCGCTCTGCGGGATCGTCTATCTCGACCAGCTTTTCAACGGCCTCGGCATCACGGGCATGAACCGCGACGTCTCGTGGGGCCTCTACATCTCGCAGTTCACCTACTTCGTGGGCGTGGCCGCCTCGGCCGTGATGCTCGTGCTGCCGGCCTATTTCCACCATTACAAGAAGTTCAAGCGCATGATCATCTTCGGCGAGTTCATGGCCGTGGCCGCCGTCATCATGTGCGCGCTCTTCATCGTGGTGGACCTGGGCCAGCCGCAGCGCATGCTCAACGTCATGCTCTACCCCACGCCCAATTCGGTCATGTTCTATGACATGATCGTGCTCTGCGGCTATCTCGGCCTGAACATCGTCATCGGCTGGGTGACGCTGGAAGCCGAGCTCAAGGACACCGACCCGCCCAAGTGGGTGAAGCCGCTTATCTACATCTCCATCCTCTGGGCCTTCTCCATCCACACGGTCACGGCCTTCCTGTACGCCGGCATCCCCGGCCGCCACTACTGGCTCACGGCCATCATGGCGGCGCGCTTCCTTTCCTCGGCGTTCTGCTCCGGTCCCGCCATCCTGCTGCTCCTGCTCTTCGTGGTGCGCAGGCTCACCGGCTTCGACCCCGGCAAGGACGCCATCAAGACGCTCGCGACCATCATCGTCTATGCGATGTGCGTCAACGTGTTCTTCTACCTGCTCGAGCTGTTCACCGCCTTCTACAGCAACATTCCGGGCCACATGGAGCCCATCATGTTCCTGTTCTCCGGGCATGGCGGCCACCTCGCGTGGGTGAGCTACTGGATGTGGGCCGCGGTGGTCATGGCCTTCGGTTCGCTCGCCATCCTTATCCCGCCGCAGTTGCGCACGAGCCGGCTGCTCCCGCTCGCGCTCATCATGCTGGTGGCGGCAAGCTGGATCGACAAGGGCCTCGGCCTGCTTATCGGCGGCTTCACGCCCAACATGTTCGAGGCCTTCACGCCCTATATGCCCACCTTCAAGGAGTGCGCCGTGGCGCTGGGCGTCTATGCCGTGGGGGCGCTGGTGCTCTCCCTGCTCTGGAAGATCGCCCTCTCCGTCAAGCGCGAGGCCGGCCACTTCGGCGACTAGCCGCGGCACTGTACTAGCCACGAATGAACACGGGAGCCTCAGCAGAGGCTCCCGTGTTCGGAATATAACTTGAAGGGCAATGAGCCGACGCGCTGGCTGGGCAATTTCTTTAAAGCAAGCTATTTCCACTTGCCATACGGTTTTTAAAAAGGTATTTTTTTTGAAAAAGGTGTTGCGTCAGAGCAACAAAAAAATGAGAGTAAAAATATTTCTAAACTGGGTTGGTGTCTATAAAAAATAATTTATAGACTCTTGCCTTTATTT
>CAMWTD010000123.1 GCA_947177085.1 uncultured Desulfovibrio sp. | reverse complement strand
GTGGCCACGCCCGTGCCCAGAAGCGCCACGCCCGCAAAGGCAAGCTGGGCCGGGTGCAGCCGCTCGCCCAGCAAAAGCGCGGCCGCGGCCAGCGTCACCAGCGGCGTTATGTTGGCGAGCCCGCCCGCAAGCCCGGCATTCACCCAGCGCAGGGAATAGTTGAAGCCCAGATAGACGAGGATGCCGATGCCCAAACCGAGATAGCACATGCCGCCGACGGCCCCGGGCGTCACCTGCGCGGGCGCGGGCTGCAACAGGCAGAGCGGCGCAAAGACGAGGCTGCCGCCCAGGGCCTGCATGGCCGAGAGAAAGAGCCCGGAATAGCGGTCCGCCAGGCGGCGGATGCAGAGCGTGTACCCCGCGGAAAACAGGATGCCCGCGAACACGAGCGCATTGCCCAAAAGCGGCTCGGGCGCGCTGCCGCCCCCCGCGGAAAAGAGGTTCAGGCCGATGACGCCCGGCAGCGCCAGGGCAAGGCCCGCCAGCGCCCGGCCGGGCAGCTTCTCCTTCAGGAAGAGCCAGGCCCCCAGCGCCGTCGCCAGCGGCAGGAGCGCGGTGATGACCCCGGCTTCGGACGCCGTGGTGAAGCGCATGGCCGTGGTGATGCAAAAAAAGAACAGGCAGGGCTCGCAGGCCACGGCCAGGGCGAGCCACTTCCAGTCGCCGCGCCGGTAGGCCGGATGCGACCAGCGCCTCCAGAGGACGAGATACAGCACGGCGGGCACGGCCACGCGGGCGGTCATCACCTGGAGCACGCTGAAGGATTCGAGCGCGTACTTCATGGCGACGGCCCCGCCGCCCCAGCCCACATAACAGGCGATCATCAGCGCAACGGCCTTTGCGCGCATCCTCCTCCCTCCCGCATCGTGCCCCATAGGGCCCATTCCGGCGTTTCCGGCCCTTCCCGGAACCGCGCCCCGAAAATAAATCCCGTTTTTTGCAAAAAATGGCGTCCCTGCGCCATTTTTTTCTCTGGCGGCATGTGAAAAACGCAACAATCTTTCGGTTTCCCTACCGGCAAAGGAGGAACGTATGCCGCCAGTCATCGACAAGGAAAAATGTACAGGCTGCGGGGTCTGCGCCGAGATCTGCCCGCTCCAGGTGTTCCGCTTCCGCAGGAAGGAGGACGCCGTTCCCGAGGTCCGGCGTCCCTATGAGTGCTGGCACTGCAATGCCTGTGTCCTCGACTGCAAGGCCGGGGCCATCGAGCTTCGGCTGCCGCTCACCCACATGCTGCTCTATGTGGATTCGGACAGCCTCAAGCCGAGCTGGACCGGACGCGACACCCAAAAATAACCCTTTTCACCCGCAGGAGGACACCATGATACCTGTCAAGGAAGAACTCGCCTGTGACGTGGCTGTCATCGGCGGCGGCATCGCCGGGCTCATGGCCGCCATCGCCGCGGCGGACGAGGGCGCGGACGTGATCCTGCTCGACAAGGCCAATACCCGGCGCAGCGGCGCGGGGGCCACGGGCAATGACCATTTTCTCTGCTGGATACCGGAAAAGCACGGCGACATCAGCGTGGTCTATGACGAATTCATGGACAGCCAGAACGCCACGAGCAACGACACCCCGCTCGTCATGCGCTTTCTGGAGACCAGCCCCAAGATCGTCAACATGTGGAACGACTGGGGCATCAACATGAAGCCCACGGGCGACTGGCACTTCGAGGGCCACGCCTATCCCGGCAGGCCGCGCATCTTCCTCAAGTATGACGGCCACAACCAGAAAAAGGTGCTCACGGCCGAGGCCAAAAAGCGCGGCGTGAGGATCCTCCACCATTGCCCGGTGCTGGATATTTTCCGCAATGACGAGGGCGTCACCGGCGTGCTCGCGCTGGACGCGTCGGACGACGAGCCGGCCTTCCGGCTCATCCGCGCCAAGGCCGTGGTGGCGGCCACGGGCTATGTGAGCCGCCTCTTCACCACCGACCCCACGCCGAGCCAGATGTTCAACACCAACATGTGCCCCTCGGGCACGGGAGATTCCATCGCGCAGGCCTGGCGCATCGGAGCCTATCTCGTCAACATGGAAAAGACCTACCGCCACGCGGGCCCGCGCTTCCTCGCGCGCTGCGGCAAGGCCACGTGGATCGGCGTCTACCGCTACCCGGACGGCCGCCCCATCGGGCCCTTCATCACCGAGCCCAATGTGGAGACGAGCGACATGACGAGCGACGTGTGGTCCTCGGCCTTCACGGACCTGAAGCTCGCGGGCACGGGGCCGGCCTACATGGACTGCTCGGGCGCGAGCAAGGAGGACCTCGAACACATGCGCTGGGCCATGAAGTGCGAGGGCCTGACGGCGCTGCTCGACTACATGGACAAGGAAGGCATCGACCCCGGCAAGCATGCCGTGGAATTCGGCCAGTATGAGGCCAACCTCGTCACCAACGGCATCGAGATCGACATCAACGGCCAGAGCAATGTGCGCGGCCTCTACGCCGCCGGCGACATGATGGGCAATATCAGCGGCGACATCGGCGCGGCCGCCGTCTATGGCTGGATCGCCGGGCATCACGCGGCGGAGCACCGCGAGCGCAAGCAGAGCGAAGGCGAACTTGCCGGCGCCAAGGACCGCATGGCCCTCTACAGCGACCTCTACGGGCGCGAGGGCGGCGCGAGCTGGCAGGAGGCCAATTTCGCCCTGCAGCAGATCATGACCGAATATGCCGACTGCGGGCCGCACCGCGTGCGCTCCGAGACCATGCTCAACGCGGGCATCAAGTATCTCGGGGACCTGCGCAAGAAGATCGTCAGGGACATGGGGGCCCGGGACGCGCACGAGCTCATGCGCGCGGCCGAGGTGCTCAACCTGCTGGACCTCGGCGAGGCGCTCATGATCTCCGCGCGCGAGCGCAAGGAGAGCCGCGGGCGGCACTTGCGCTCGGACTATACCTTCACCAATCCGCTCCTGCGCGACAAGTTCCTGCGCATCTGGCGGGACGGCGGCGAAATCAGGACCGAATGGCGCGAGCGCCTGCGCTGACGGAGGTTGGCATGGCTTTCCTCAAAGGTATCCGCTGGCCCATCGTCCTGCTCCTGCCGGTACTCGTCTATTTCGCGGCCCCGCAGGACATCTCGCCCAAGGCCCCGCTCTTCATGGCCATGACGAGCATGGCCGTGCTCGCCTGGGCCTTCAACGTCTTCCCGGCCATCGGCGTGGCGGCGCTTTTGACCTTCGCCTACATGCTCGGCAACGTGGCGCCCTCCGAGGTCGTCTTCGGGCCCTGGACCACGGTGCTGCCCTGGCTCACCTTCGCCGCCGTCATCATCGGCGACGCCATGGACAAGAGCGGCCTCGGGCGCCGGCTGGCCCTGCGCTGCCTCGGCGTGGCCGGGGCCAGCTTCTACGGGCTACTTTTCGGCTTCTTCATCGGGGGCATCCTGCTCGCGCTCGTGCTGCCGTCCATCCTGGCGCGGCTCGTCATCTTCTGCGCCATCGCCACGGGCATCATCGACACCCTGGGGCTCGATCACAAGTCCCGCATGTCGTCTGCCATCATCCTCATGGCCTTCATGGGCGCGGCGGCGCCGCAATTCCTCTTCCTGCACACGTCTGAGTCGTTCATCTGGGCCTTTTCCATGCTGTTCAAGGACGGCACCGCGCCCAATTTCTGGGAATACTGCCTCCACGGCTCCTTCTTTTCCGTATGCTATACCATTGTCTCCATGCTCGTGTGCTGCGTGGTAAAGGGCAAGGAAAAGCTGGAGCAGGGCAGCGAGGGCGTGGGCTACATCCGCCAGAGCCTTGCCGCGCTCGGTCCGCTCACCGCGAAGGAGATCAAGCTGCTCTGCCTCGTGCTCGGCATGGTGCTCGGCTTCATGCTCCAGCCGTGGACCGGCATCGACCCGGTCTACATCTTCTGCGTGCTCGCGCTCTGCACCTATCTGCCCGGCATCGACATCCTCGACAGGGAGAGCATGGGCCACCTCGAGGTCATGTTCCTCATCTTCGTGGCCGGCTGCATGGCCATCGGCTTCGTGGGCAACGCCACGGGCTTCAACGCCTGGGCCGTGCAGCAGGTCATCCCCTTCATGCAGGACTGGAGCGAGACCATGAGCATCGTCATGGCCTATCTCTCCGGCATCTTCGTCAACTTCATGCTCACGCCCTTCGCCGCCACGGCCGCCTTCACCCCGGCCCTCGGCGAGCTCGGGCAGGCCATGCACGTCAACCCGCTGCCGCTCTTCTACTCCTTCCAGTATGGCGTGGACCAGTACGTGCTGCCCTATGAGGCCGTGTACTTCCTCTATATCTTCATCACCAACAGGGTGAGCCTCGTGCACATCGTGGGCGCGCTCGTCATCCGCGCCATCGCCTGCGGCTTCATGCTGGCGGCCATCGCCATCCCCTACTGGAAGCTCATCGGCATCATGTAGCCGACGCCCCCTCCATCCCGGAGCCGAAAGAAAAAGGGAACCGCCCTGGCGGTTCCCTTTTTCGCGCGCCGGTGAGCGCGCGGGCGGCCTAGTCGGCCGGGCTTTCCTTCGCCCCGGTGCTCGCCAGGAGCACGCCCAGGAGCGTCAGGCCCACGCCGCACAACTGCGGGAGCGTGAACTGCTCCGAAAGGATGAGCCAGGCAAAGAAGAGCGTGAACACGGGGATGAGGTTGCCGAAGAGCGTCACCACGCCCGCCTCGAGATACTTGAGGGAAAAGTTGAAGCAGAGATAGACCGCGATGCCCACGATGACGCCCATGTAGAGCAGGCCGCCCAGGGCCTGGGAGCTGATCTCCGCGGGCAGCGGGTCGAGGAAGAGCAGCGGCAAAAAGACCACCGCCCCGCCGATGGCCTGGATGGCGGAAATGGCGAGGAAGGAATAGCGCCGCGAAATATAGCGCACGCACACGGCATAGCCGCTGGAGGCGAGCACCGCGCCGAGCATGAGCAGGTTGCCGAGCAGGGGGTCCGGCGCGCGGTCGTCCCCGGGCGCGAAATACGAGCTGATGCCCACGCCGAGCACGGCGAGCCCGATGGCGACGATGGTGCGCTTCGTCAGGCGCTCCTTCAGGAAGATCCACGCGGCGATGGCCGTGCAGATGGGGAGGCATCCGGCGATGACGCCGCCCTGCGCCGCCGTGGTGTACTTCATGGAAAAGGTCTCGCAGAGGAAGAACAGGCAGGGCTCGAAGGCCACCATGAGCGCGAGGTAGAACCAGTCGCCCCGCTCATAGGGAAGGCGCGCCCAGCGCCGCCAGAGTAGGAGGTAGAACAGCGCGGCAAAGCCGACGCGCGCAAAGACGATCTGCCCGCCCGTGAACGAGCCGTAGGCGAATTTCACGGCAATGATGCCGCCGCCCCACATGGCGAAACAGAAAACCAGCAGGCAGAGGATGAGCCGGGTGGACGGTGTTTTCATGCAAGCCCCCTTTGTGGCCGCAAGGTAGCCCGCACCCGGCTTTGCCAGTGGCGCACATGCGCCATTTTTCGGAAATTCCGCCCGACGGGACGCCTACAGACAGTCGCAGAGGGTACGCGCGCGCAGCGAATGGAGGCGGATGGAGCCGTTTTCAAGCTCGCGCCGCAATTCGCCCACGCGGCGGCCTATGCTTTCCGGCGCACCCTTGCCCGCCTGGGCGAGAAAGGCGGCAAGCCCGGCCGCGTCCACGCCGCCGTTGGCGAGGTCATAGACCACGATCTCCTTGCCGCGAAAGCGCTGGGACGCCGCCGAGGCCGCGATTTCATAGACGGCATTGTCCGCCCGCTTGACGATGGAGAGGAGGACATGCCCGGGAAAGAGGGAACCCTGGTCCGTGTCCAGCCCGATGAGGTAGGCCCCGGCGGCGCGAAGCCGGGCCAGCGCCTGTGGATTGCCCGCGCCCGCGGCCAGCGCCACCACGTCCGCCCCGGCGTCGAGCAGGCCGGAGGTCTTGGCGGCGGCCGTTTCGCCGTCCGTGAAGGAGCCGGCCACGGCCTGCACCACGCGCACCTCGGGCGCGGCCAGTTGCGCGCCCTCGGCAAAGCCGCTGAAGAGCGAGCGCATGGCCGGCGTATCCTCGCCGGAGAGCCAGCCGATGGTCGCGGCGGCATTGATGCCCGGGAGCTTCGCCTTCGTGAGCAGGGCCGCGGCCGCCCCGGCCAGGAAGGACGCCTGCTCGTCGGCAAAGGTCACGGACATGATGTTGGGCGCGCGCACGCCCGCGTCGATGCAGCCGAACATGGTGCGCCGGAAATTGGCCGCATTGTTGCGCAGGGCCTCGTGCAGCCCGTCCGAGGCCACGAGCACGAGGCCGGAGTCTTCAGCGGCCTTGCGCAGGGCCGCGCCCTGGTCCGTCCCGCTGGGCGCGTAGACCACCGCGGTCTCCATGCCGAAGTCCCGGCGGGCGCGCTCCAGCCCGGCCAGCAAGAGGTCGTTCCACGGCGAGGCCTGCTCATGTTCGAGCAGCAGGGTCGCGCGCAGGGGCGCTGTGCGCCGCGCCCCATCGCCATCGGCAGCCGCTGCGGGCAGCGCCCATGCGGCAAGGAGGAGGCACAACGCAAGGACATGCCGCCCGGTGGTGGAAAAAACGTGCGCGCGCATATGGGTCCGCAGCCTTGAAGTGTGTGGTTCTTCCTTAAATGGTGACCGCCCCGGACGTCGCGCCGGGCCTGGGGGCGTTTTTCGGGGCAGGCGCGGGGGCCGGATCAGGCTTTGCGGGGGCGGGGGGCCCCGCCCGGGCGCCCCCGGGCCGCGGGGATTTGCCCGCCGGCGGGGGGCGCCCCGCCCCG
>CAMWTD010000122.1 GCA_947177085.1 uncultured Desulfovibrio sp. | reverse complement strand
CCCTCACCCCTGCGTAGTTGGACGCAAAGTTTTTCATGTTCTTCATTCCCTCCTCAACCACCACCACCCCCCCCCCCCTGGTGCCAAAAACCATGTTCCAATATGTGGAGCCGACCACAAGCATTTCCTTGTTCAGGAAAAAATGGTTCATGGTATCGATGGCGCTCATGCCGCCCGCTCGGCGCACCGCCGCCACGGCCACGCCGAGCTTATGACGGAAGAGACCGGGATTGGTCGCGACGACCACCGCGGCCCTGTCCAGCAAGGTCTTCATCCTTGAAGATACATCGGCGGAATAGACCGGGGAGCCCAAAATAATGGCGTCGGCAGCAATCATTTTTTCAAAAATCGCATTGAATCCATCACCAGGCTGTATGCATCGTTCTTTTCCTTTGCAGGCAAAGCAACCAAGACAGGGAGTCAGAGTAACATCTGCCAGAGAGATGATTTCTGTCTCAATGGCATGAGTGGAAAGTTTGTCTGTAATACTCTCCAAAAGGAGATGCGTGTTTCCCTTTTTCCGGGAACTGCCATTGATGGCCACAGCTTTCATGGGATGATGTCCCGTGGGCTTTTATGATGGGGAGGGCAGGCAGTCAGGCCCCATAGCCTTGCGGATGCTTTCTGTGCCACTCCCAGGCGGAGGCGATGATGGCCTCGATGTCCCGCGTGGGACGCCAGCCGAGAGCCTGCCCGGCAAGCTTGGCCGAGGCCACCAGCAGGGCCGGGTCGCCGGGGCGGCGTCCCTCCTCGCGCACGGGGATGTCATGCCCGGTGACGCGCCGCGCGGCCGCGACCATCTCGCGCACCGAAAAGCCCTTGCCGTTGCCGAGATTGCATATGAGGCTCTCCCCGCCGCGTTCCAGATGCTCCAGGGCGCGCAGGTGCGCGTCCGCCAGGTCCATGACGTCGATATAATCGCGCAGGCAGGTCCCGTCGGGCGTGGGGTAGTCCGTTCCGAAGATGGAGATATGCGTCCTTTGCCCCAGCGGAACCTGGAGGATAAGCGGGATAAGGTGGCTCTCGGGCCGGTGGTCCTCGCCGATGGCCCCGCCGGGCCATGCGCCGCCCACGTTGAAATAGCGCAGGCTCACATAGCTGAGCCCGTGCGCCCGCGCCGCCCAGTGCATGATGCGCTCCATGATGCGCTTGCTCTCGCCATACGGATTGGTGGGCGCAAGGGGCGCGTCCTCCGGGATGGGCACGGCGTCGGGTTCGCCATAGACGGCCGCCGAGGAGGAAAAGACGATGCGCGTGACCCCGTGGCGCTGCATGGCCTCCAGCAGGCGCTGCATCCCAAGGACATTATTATTGAAATAGTCGAGCGGCCGCTCCATGCTTTCGCCCACCAGTGAACTGGCGGCAAAATGGAGCACCGCATCAATGGGATGGGCGGCAAATACCGCGTCCAGGGCGGCCGCGTCGCGGATGTCCACCTCGTGGAGCGCCGCGCCCGGCGCTACGGCCGCGCGATGCCCGGTGAGGAAATTGTCCGCCACCACCACCTCGCGCCCGGCTTCGAGCAGGGCCCGCACATTGTGCGAACCGATGTATCCGGCCCCGCCGCAGACGAGTACAGCCATGCCTCCCCCTGCAAAAAAATGCGCCGCACCGCGCCCCCGCTGGCGGGTCGCATTGTGCGGCGCGGCGTTTTGCCGTGAAATTAATCCAGTTGTGCGAGGAGCGCCTCGCGGATGGCGTCAATGCTGCCTTCGCCGTCCAGAACGATATACTTCGTCTTGCCGTCCCCCGCGAGGTCGCGATAGAAGTACGCGGCGGCCAGGGTGCCGTCCTTGGTGTCGTAATAGATGTCGTGGCGCTTGTTGATGGCGGCCTCGTCCTGGTCGTCATTGCGCAGCCCGAGCTCGCCGCCGCAGACGCGGCACTTGTCGCCGGCGGGCTTGATGGCCTCGATATAGATATTGTTGGGATGATTGTTGTTGTTCTTGCAGAGGCGTCGGCCCATGATGCGCTTCTTGGCCGTCTCGCGCGGAAGCTGGATCTCCACCACATAGTCGAGCGGCATCCCTTCCTTCTCCAGGGCCTCCCAGAGCTTCCGCGCCTGCACCATGTTGCGCGGGAAGCCGTCCAACAGCCAGCCCTTGCCGCCCTTGGAGCGCAGGGTCTCGAGCACCATGGGGATGGTGATGTCGTCCGGCACGAGGTCGCCGCGGTCGATATAGGCCTTGGCCTTCTTGCCGAGCTCCGTGCCGCCGCCGATGTGTTCGCGGAAGATGGCGCCGGACTCGATGTGCGCGAGGTCATACTTCTGCTTGAGCAGTTCGCCCTGAGTGCCCTTGCCGCTGCCGTTGGGGCCGAAAATGAGAATGTTCACCGGAATCTCCTCGGCAATAGTGTGGAGGCGGAAGCGCGCACGCGGTTCCGCGGCTGGCTGCCGGGCCAAGGGAACGGCCCCGCAATATCTCCTACCGCTAGCCTGAAAGACAGGTCGTGTCAATGCCCGGCGCCAGGCCCCGGCGGCCTCGCGGGCACGCCCCGCTTCGGCCAGAGGCCGCATACTGGCGCGGGGAGGGCCGAACTGGTATACAGTCGCCATGCGCGATCACATGGAACTTGCGCTTGACGGCCTCGCCCATGACGGGCGCGGCATCGGCCGCGTCCCCGCGCCGGAGCGGCCTGATGGCCGGGGGCTCACGGTCTTTGTGGCCGGGGGCCTTCCCGGGCAGAGGGTGCGCTGTCGCGTCCTTAGGCGCAAGCCCCGCTTTCTGGAAGCCGAGCTTGTGGAGGTGCTCAGCCCCGGCCCGGAGGAAGTGCCGCCGCTCTGCCCGCATTCGCGCGCCAGCGGCGACGCCCGTGGCTGCGGCGGCTGCCCGCTCCAGACCATGCCCTATGACCGCCAGCTCCAATGGAAGGAGCGGCTCGCGCGCGACGCCCTGACCCGCATCGGCGGTCTCGCGTCCGGTGCGCTGGACGCGGCGTGGGAGGCGACGCTGCCGTCGCCCGCGCTTTCCGGTTTTCGCAACCGCATGACCTTTGCCTTTGGCGCGGGGGGCGACAGCCTGGTGCTCGGCCAGCGGAGCCGGGGCGGCGCGGATGTAGTGCCCACGCCGGACTGCGCCCTGCTCCCGCCGGGGGGCCGCGAACTGCTGGCTGAGGCGCAGGCGGCCGCGGCGTCAAGCGGGCTCCCCGCGTGGCGCGCGTCCGGGCGGCGCGGCGGCAAGGCCTCCGGGGGGCGGGGCTTGTGGCGCTTCCTCACGCTGCGGCAGGGCTGGCTTCCCGGCGAGGCAACGCCGCGCTGGTGGGCCCTGTGTGTGACAAGCCCGGGGGGGCAGCCCGCGCGCGACGCCGTCCGCACCCTGGGAGAGCGCCTTCTCGGCGTAGGGGGCGCGTCGCGCCTTGGCGGCTTTATCCATGAGGAACGGAGCTACGACGACGCGCTGGCGGTGGGCGAGCGCCGGGTGCTCACCCTGGACGCCCAGGGCAAGGAAAACCCGCGAGGTGCCCTGCTTCGGCTGCCCTTGGGGGGCCGCAGCTTCGCCCTTGATCCGGAATCTTTCTTTCAAGTCAATACGGGCGCGGCGGAACTTTTGGTCCGCACCGTACTGGACATGGCTCCGGCTTCCGGCAACGGCCTGCTGGATCTCTACTGCGGCGTGGGCGCGCCGGGGCAGTTGGTGGCCCCGCGCTTTGGGGCGGCGCTCGGGCTGGAGGCGGACTCCCGCGCCATATTGGCTGCTTGGAATAATGCGAAGGAGGCGGGGCTCGACCACTGCCGCTATCTTGGGGGTGACGCAGCGATGCTGCTCGGGCTGCTGGCGTCCGGGAAGCTAACCGGTCTGGGGTGGAACAAGACACCGCACTGGGACACGGCCCTGCTCGACCCGCCCCGCGCCGGCCTCGCGCCGGCTGCGCTGGACGCCCTATTGCACATTGCGCCGGACCATCTTGTCTATGTTTCCTGCAATCCGGCCACGCTGGCGCGGGACGCCGCCCGGCTTTCCGCCGCCTACACGCTCGAACGCCTCCCCGCCGTTGACCTCTTTCCGCACACGCCACACCTTGAATGTTGCAGCCTGTGGCGGCGCAAGCTGTCTGCGGAGCGCTCCGAACCCCGCTCCGTGCATTGATGTGAATCAATTATATTTCAATGACTTCCCTGGGCGCGCCGCTTCCCTCACCCATGCCGCAATTTCCCCTTGACAGCCGCGCCGCTTGCGTCTATATACCTCTCAACATGACGCGGGGTGGAGCAGTTCGGTAGCTCGTCGGGCTCATAACCCGAAGGTCGTAGGTTCAAATCCTGCCCCCGCAACCAATAAAATCAAGGGCTTACGATGAAAATCGTAAGCCCTTTTGCATAGGCGGGATTTGTTCCCACCACTATTCCCACCACTTTTTTAAGTTAAATTCCGAGTAAGAAGGAAGCCGCATGTCCCTCGCCGCCACCGTTTCCGAAAAGGCCAACCTCATCTGGGCCATCGCCGACAAGCTCACCGGAGTGTTCAAGCCGCACCAGTACGGCGAGGTCATCTTGCCGCTCACGGTCATCCGCCGTTTCGACAGCGTGCTCGAGCCCAGCAAGCGGGCCGTGCTCGACACCGCCAAGAAGTTCGCGGAAAGCCCCCTGCTGCCCACCTTGCTCGAAAAAGCCTCCGGCTACGCCTTCTATAATACCAGCCCGTTCACCTTTGCCCGCCTCCTGGACGCGCCCGACGACCTCGAGGCCAATTTCCGCGCCTATTGCAACGCCTTTTCGCCCAACGTGCGCCAGATTCTGGAGCGCTTCAAGCCCTTCTGGCCGCATCTCGCCACCATGAGCGAGAAAAACGTGCTTTACATGGTGCTCAAGGAATTCACCACCAGCAAGGCGGACCTCCACCCGGACAAGGTCTCCAACCTTGAAATGGGCTACATCTTCGAGGAGCTCATCCGCCGCTTTTCGGAAGCGCACAACGAGGACGCCGGGCAGCACTACACCCCGCGCGAAGTCATCGAGCTCATGGTCAACCTGCTCTTCACCCATGACAGCGCGGCCCTTTCCGGTGCTTCCGTCACCAAGTCCATCTATGACCCGGCCTGCGGCACGGGCGGCATGCTCTCCGTGGCGCAGGAGCATATCGCGAGCCTGAACAACCGCGCGAGCCTCGTGCTCTGCGGGCAGGAGCTCAACGACGAGACCTTCGCCATCTGCAAGGCGGACATGCTCATCAAGGGCAATGAGGCGGATTTCATCAAGCTCGGCAACACCCTTTCCGACGACCAGTTCGCCGGGCAGCAATTCGACTACATCCTCTCCAATCCGCCCTTTGGCCGGGAATGGAAGAACGAAAAGGCCGCCGTGGAGCGCGAGGCCGCGGACGCGCATGGCCGCTTTTCTGCCGGGCTCCCCAGTATTTCGGACAGCCAGATGCTGTTCTTGCAAACCGCCGTGGCGCGCCTCAAGCCCGGGGGCCGCGCGGCCATCATCCAGAACGGCTCGCCGCTCTTCACCGGCGACGCTGGCAGCGGCCCTTCGGAGATTCGCCGCTATATCCTGGAAAACGACCTTTTGGACGCCATCATCGCGCTGCCCAACGACATTTTTTACAATACGGGCATCGCCACCTATATCTGGGTATTGAGCAAGGCCAAGCCCGCGGCCCGGCGCGGCAAGGTGCAGCTCATCAATGCCAACGGGCTGTTTGAGAAACGCCGCAAGTCCCTGGGCAACAAGCGCAACGACATCCCGCCGGACGCCATAGCCCACATTTGCCGCCTTTACGGCGACTTTGCCGAGAGCGAGATAAGCAAGATTTTTGACGTGGCGGATTTCGGCTACACCAAGATAACCGTGGAGCGCCCGGCCGAACCGGAAGCCGCCCCGGAGCCCGCCGCCCTGCTCTCGCCGGCCGCCAGCTCGGACGCCGCGCCCAAGAAGCGCGGACGCAAGCCGGGCGGCGGTCGCAAGCCGCGCAAGGCCGACGCCAGCCGCCGCGACACGGAAAACGTGCCACTGAAAGAGGACATCGGGGAATATTTCCAGCGGGAGGTGCTGCCCTTCGCGCCGGACGCGTGGATCGACGAGGGCAAGAGCAAGGTGGGCTACGAGATTCCCTTCACCCGCTATTTTTACGAGTACACCCCGCCGCGCCCGGCCGCGGAACTGGCGGTGGAGATTCGGGAGCTGGAACTGGAGCTGGCCGGCCACCTTGCGGCCCTGTTCGGGGATGGGGAGGAGCGGCCATGCGAAAGATGAAGGACAGCGGGGTCGCGTGGATTGGGGAGATGCCGGAGGAGTGGGAGACTCTACCCCTTGCCAGGGTAATTAAAGAGCGCGTATCTGGAAATTGGGGCTCCGAACCAACCTCTGCAACGGATAATATAATATGTATTCGAGTCGCTGATTTTGATTTTTCCAAATTTTCTCTATTAGATAAAAGTGAGTATACACAGAGAGGATATAAAAAAAATGAAACTCTTAGTATGCTGACTTATGGTGACATATTGTTTGAAAAATCCGGAGGTGGTCAAACCACCCCTGTAGGAAGAGCCATTTTTTTTGATAAAAATATGGAAGCGACGCATTCAAATTTTATAGACAAACTTAGAGTGCACGATAATTATTCAAACAAATTTATTTTCTATTATATTTTAATCAGTTATCTCACAACATATTCTAATATGTACATAAAACAAACTACTGGCATACAAAATTTTGATTTAACAAATTTTTTAGCAAAAGAACGTATTTGTCTGCCCCCGCTCCCGGAGCAGCACAGAATTGCCTCATACCTCGACGCCAAATGCGCCGAAATCGACCGCAGCATGGAGC
>CAMWTD010000121.1 GCA_947177085.1 uncultured Desulfovibrio sp. | reverse complement strand
GGCCGAAACCCCGTCCAGCGCCGGCAGCGCGTCGAGCCCCGCCGCCACCAGGGCCGGGATGTCCGTGAAGGCGCAGCCGCCGTTGAGAAAGAGCTCCACCGCCGCCTCGTTGGCCGCGTTGAGGGCCACGCAGGCCGGCCCGAAGCCCGGGGCGCTCCCGCAGGCGGCGCGGTCGGCCAGGAGGGCCTCGCGCGCAAGCGAAAGGCAGGGAAAGGCCTCCGCGTCCGGCTCCTCAAAAGTGAGGCTGCCCACGGCGGCAAGGTCCAGCGGCGCTGCCCCCCGTGGCGCGCAGACGGGCCAGTCGAGGCAGTGCCCGATGGGCAGCCGCATGTCCGCCACGCCCAGTTGCGCCATGCACGAGCCGTCCGCAAATTCCGCCAGCGAATGGATGACCGACTGGGGATGCACGAGGATGCGCACAGCCTCGGGTGCGACGCCGTAAAGGTGCACGGCCTCCATAAGCTCCAGGCCCTTGTTCATCAGGGTGGCCGAGTCGATGGTGATCTTGGCCCCCATGCGCCAGTTGGGATGGGCGAGGGCGTCGCCGGGCGTCACCGCGGCCAGCTCGGCGGCCTTGCGGCCGCGGAAGGGCCCCCCCGAGGCCGTGAGCACGAGCGTCCGGGCCTCCTGCCCGCGCCCGGCAAGACACTGGAAGAGCGCGTCATGTTCCGAATCCACGGGCAGCACGGCCGCGCCCGTGCCCGCGCAAATGGCGCGCACAAGGCTCCCGGCCAGCACGAGGGATTCCTTGTTGGCGAGGCAGACCATCTTGCCGGCGAGCGCGGCGGCAAGCGTGGCCGTGAGGCCAGCGGCCCCGGACTGCGCCGAGAGCACGGCCTCCGCCCCGTCAAGCGCGGCGAGGCGCGCATAGCCCGGCCGCCCGATGAGGATCTCGGGCCTGTAGTCAGGCGGCAGGAGCGCGCGCAGCGCTTCGGCCGCCGCCCCGTCAAGCACGGCGAGCACCGGGGGGCGATGGCGCACGGCCTGGGGGGCCAGCGCCTCCACCCCGCGGGCGCAGGCGAGCCCCGCGACCACGAGACGGCCGGCCGAAGCCTCCACCACGGCGAGCGCGTTGCGGCCGATGGAGCCTGTGGAGCCGAGCAGGATCACGCGGCGCGGGCGGATGCCCGCAAGTTGTTCCGGCGGCGGCCCCGAGATGTAGTCGATGGCCGGGCCGCCGCGCCCGGGCCAGAGGGCCGTCATGGGGCGCGCCGCCTTGGCTTGCGGTCGCGCGCGCTCGCGGCGGCGCGGCTCAGAAGAAGGAAAACCACTGATCCACCACCGCCACCATGGGCATGGCAAAGAGGAAGCTGTCCGCCCGGTCGAGGACGCCGCCGTGCCCAGGCAGGATGGAGCCGGAATCCTTGACGTTCACCGAGCGCTTGAGCGCGGACTCGAAGAGGTCGCCCAACTGGGCGAAGGCGTTGACGGCCACGCCGAGCAGCGCGAAGGCGAACCACGAGGCTTGCCCGAAGATCTCGCCGTAGACGGCGCAAAAGATCACGCAGGCCGCGAGGCTGCCCACCGCGCCCTCGGAACTCTTGTTGGGGCTCACGCGGGGCCAGAGCTTGTGATGGCCGAAGCGCGTGCCGATGAAGTCGGCCGCGGTGTCGGACGCGGCCACGGCGGCGAGCACGAAGATGAGCTTGAGCGTGGAAAGATAGGTGGCCGGCAACAGCAAAAGCGGCACATAGGCGAGCCCGGCCATGAAGATGCCGCTGGCGGAAAAGGCGTTTTCCTCCTCCACCACGTCCCAGCGGAAGAGGAAGGAGAGGGCCGCGAGCACGAAGCCCGCGCCGAGGCATACGAGGGCGTCCTGCGGGCGGTGCATCCACGTGAGCACCAGCATGGCCCAGCCGAGGCCGATGGCGCAGATGCGGCTCGGGATGCGCCCGCGCGGCCCCCAGAAAAGCGAGTAGAATTCCCACAGCCCGAGGGCCGACACGAGCAGGATGACGCCCAGGAGCGGCAGGCCCCTGCACCACAGCACGAGCAGAAGCCCGGCGGCGAGGATAAGGCCCGTAATGGTGCGGCGAAGATCCACGGCATGGTCAACAGCCATCGGCCTGCTCCCGCGTTTTGCCGAAGCGGCGCGAGCGCCCGGCATAGTCGTTGAGCGCCTTTGCGAGTTCCTCGGCCCCGAAGTCGGGCCAGAGCACCGGCGTAAACCAGAGCTCGCTGTAGGCGCACTGGTACAGCAGAAAATTGCTCAGGCGCTGTTCGCCGCTGGTGCGGATAAGCAGGTCCGGGTCGGGCTGCCCGGCCGTGTCGAGCCGGTCGGCGAGCGCCGTCTCGGTGATGGCCTCCGGCGCGAGGCCGCCGGCCGCAACCTCGGCCGCCAGCGCCCTGGCGGCGCGCACGAGCTCCGCGCGGCCGCCGTAATTGAGGGCCAGGTTGAGGGTCATGTCCTTTCCGTCCGCCGTGCGGTTCATGGCGTGGCGCAGGGCCGTGCGCTGGGCCAGCGGCAGGCCGTCGAGGTCGCCCAATACCTGAAGGCGGATGCCCTGCTCGACCATGGTGGCTACTTCCGCCCCGAGAAATTCGAGCAACAGGCCGAAAAGGGCGCTGATCTCCGTTTTCGGGCGGTTCCAGTTCTCGCTGGAAAAGGCGTAGAGCGTGAGATGCGGGATGCCGAGGCGGCGGCACTCGCGCACCACCGCGCGCACGGCGTCGGCCCCGGCCCGATGCCCGGCCGTGCGGGGAAGCCCCCGCGCCTGCGCCCAGCGGCCGTTGCCGTCCATGATGATGGCGATATGCGCGGGGAGCTTGGCCGCGCTTTCCTGTGCCCCACTCATGACCGCGCCCGGCTCAGATATCCATGATTTCCTTTTCCTTGGCCTGGCAGCGATTGTCCACCTCGGCCACGAAGCGGTCGGTGAGTTTCTGCACCTCGTCCGTGGCGCGCTTGAGCGCGTCCTCGGTGATTTCCTTGTCCTTTTCCGCGCGCTTCAGGCTGTCGTTGGCGTCGCGGCGCACGTTGCGCACGGCCACCTTGGTCTCCTCGCTGTACTTGCGGGCCACCTTGACGAGCTCCTTGCGGCGCTCCTCCGTGAGCGGCGGGATGGAGATGCGGATGATCTTGCCGTCGTTGACCGGGGTGAGCCCCAGGTCCGATTTGAGGATGGCCTTTTCCACCGCGGCCATGCCGCCCTTGTCCCACGGCTGGATGGTGAGGGTGCGGCTGTCCGGCACGGCCACCGAGGCCATCTGGCTGATGGGCGTGGGCGTGCCGTAATAGTCGGCCTTGATGCCGTCCACAAGCGCCGTGGAGGCGCGGCCGGTGCGCAGCTTGGCGAAATCGCGCTCAAGGGAGGCGAGCGCCTTTTCCATGCGCTCCTCGGCGTCGAGCAGGGTGGTGTCGATGTCCATGTCTCTGTCCTTGCGGGGGCTTGAAGCCCCTGTTGCCGTTCATGCCCGGCCGCGGGCTCTCATTCCTCGCGGACGATGGTTCCCACGGGCTCGCCCAGGATGGCGCGCCGGATGTCGCCGCCGAACATGCGGCAGACGATGACGGGCACATGGTTGTCCCGCACGAGCGCGAAGGCCGTGGCGTCCATGACGCCCAGGCGGCGGCGCAGGGTGTCCTCGTAGCTGATGTGGTCGAATTTCACGGCGTCGGCATTGGTGGCCGGGTCCTTGTCATAGATGCCGTCCACCTTGGTGGCCTTGATGATGGCGTCGCACTTGAGCTCCATGCCGCGCAGGGCCGCCGTGGTGTCGGTGGTGAAATAGGGGTTGCCCGTGCCGCCCGCGCAGATGACCACGCGGCCCTTTTCCAGGTGGTGCAGGGCGCGGCGGCGGATGAAGGGCTCGCACACTTCCTTCATGTTGATGGCCGAGAGCACGCGCGTGGGGTAGCCCAGCTTTTCGAGCATGTCCTGCACGGCGAGCGCGTTGAGCACCGTGGCGAGCATGCCCATGTAGTCGGCGGAGGAGCGCTCCATGCCCTTGGCCGAGCCGGAAAGCCCGCGGAAGATGTTGCCGCCGCCGATGACGAGCGCCATTTCCACGCCCATGTCGAGCACGGAGCCGATTTCCTCGCAGACGGCGGCCACGGTTTCGGGGTCGATGCCGGTTTTCTTCTCCCCGGCAAGGGCCTCGCCGGAGAGCTTGAGCAGAACGCGCCCGTACTTGAGCCCTTTCCCGCCTGCGCCTTCAGTCGCCGTCATAGCCCCGCCTTGATTGGAGGTGGATGGTCCCGGGCCGCATTTGCCGCAACGCCTTGAGGATACCAGAAAGTTCGGCATCCTCAAAGCGTTTTTGCGCCCCGGGCGGGCTCAGGCCCCGAAACGGCCGATGACGAGCTCCGCGAGGCCGCGCTTGGGCACATGGTGCACGCCCTGGGCGTCGCGCCAGTAGTTGAAGGAGCCGTCCGCGGGCATCTCCGCGATCGCGCGTTCCTCTTTCGCCACGCCGAGGCCGAGCGCCAGGGGGATGTCCATGTCCGCCGGAACCTTGAGCAGCGGCGCGGCGTCCTTGCGGTTCACGGAATAGATGATGCAGCAGCCCCAGCCCCGCGTGGCGGCCGCAAGCTGGATGGTCTCGCTCGCGATGCCGGCGTCATAGGGGGCGAGGGGAGCCCCCTCCTTCGGGGCGAGGATGGCGATGAAGGCCGTGGGCCGCTCGCCGGGCTTCGGCGTGCCGCCCTCCTTGAGGGCCCCGGCCCAGCGCGTGAGCTTGAAAAGCTCATCAAGGACCTGCCCTTTCGTCACGAGGATGAAGCGCAGCACCTGCGCGTTGCGGGCCGAGGGCGTGAGGCGCGCGCAGTCCACGAGCCAGTCGAGGTCGTCCATGGTCAGGGGCTCGTCCTCCACAAAGCGGCGGCAGGTGCGGGCGGCGAGGACGAGTTCGTGGAAATCGCTGGGGCTTACGGGCATGGCGTTCTCCCTGGCTGCGCGAGGCAGCGGCTAGAGGGTGAAGAGCAAAAAGCAGAGCGTGCCTTCCTCGATGGCGGCGCCGAAAAAATCGCCGGAGAGGCCGCCTTCGCGGCGGGCGAGGGCGGCGAGGCGGCGCAGCAGGAGGGCCTGGGCCGCCAGCAGCAGGGCCGCGCGCCAGAGCGGCAGCCCCAGAAGGACGAGGCCGGCGCAAGCGGCGAGGCCGGCCGCGCGGTAGGCCGCGAGGACGCGGGGCCCCGCCCCCCCGCAGGCCCGGGCCCCGAGGGCGGAAGCCCCGCTGGCCGTCCCGGCATGGGCCAGCAGCAGGGACGCGCCGCGCCCCCAGGCGGGGGCCGCGACCAGGGGGAGGGCGAGGGCGACGGCGCGGGCGGCATCCGGCGCTTCAAACACGAGTCCCGCGTGCCAGGAGACGGCGCACCACTGGCCCGCGAGCACGAGGAAGAGGCGCAGCGCCCCGAAAGCGCCGAGGCGGCTGTCGCGCAAGATCTGGCGGAAACGCTCGCCCGAGGCGCGGCTGCCCTCGGCGTCGCCCATGTCCGCAAGGCCGTCCCAGTGCAGCCCTAGCGTCGTCCAGACGGAGAGAAAGATCCAGAGCCACCCGGAAAGCAGGGCCAGCGCCCAGTGGGGCGCGGCGCTTTCCGCCCCCGCGGCGAGGAGCGGGGGCAGGGCGAGGGCGGGAAAGGTCCAGCAGAGGCCGAGGCCCAGGCCCACGGGCCCGAACCAGGGCAGCGCCTCCTCAAGGCCGGGGACGCGGTTCCGCGCGGCGAAGGGGGCGAAGCGGCTCAAAAAGGCGAAGGCGTCCGCCAGCCCGGCGGGAACGGGGCCGGGCGCGACGCGCCTCACCAGTTGTGGCCCCCCTGGCTGTGGCCCCCCTGTGTCTGCGCGAAGGCCAGGGCGTAGAGATGGTGGAAAAAGTCCACATACTCCACATGCACATGCTCCGGGACCTTGATGCGGGCCGGCGCGAAAGTGAGGATGGAGTTCACGCCCGCCTCCACGATGTGGTTGGCGGCGCGCTGGGCGCGCTCCGGCGGGGTGGTGATGATGCCCATCTCGATGCCGAGCTCGGCCGCCGAGGCGGGCAAATCGTCGGTGCAGCGCACCTCGAGGCCGTGCATGATCTCGCCGATCTTGAAGGGGTCGCAGTCGAACACGCCCACGATGTTGAAGCCCCGGGCGCGAAATTCGCCGTGGTTGAGGATGGCGCGGCCGAGATTGCCCGCTCCCACGAGGGCCATGCGCCACTCCCGGTTGACGCCGAGGGCGTCCTTGATGGCCGCGATGAGCGCGTCCACCCGGTAGCCCACGCCGCGCACGCCGAACTCCCCAAAATAGGCGAGGTCCTTGCGCACCTGCGAGCCGTTGACGCCGCAGGCCTCGGCAAGAGGATTGGAGGACACCACTTCCACGCCGTCGCGGGCAAGATTTTCCAGCACCTGCACATAGATGGCGAGGCGCTGGATGGTGGCGCGGGGAATATGCTTGCTCTTGGGCTCGGTCGTCATGGTCCTGTCCTTCGGAAGTCTGGCGGCGCGCGGCTGCGACGCGGGCGGCCCGTCAGCGCATGGAATTACGTGAAAAAATGCTGGCGCGCAAGCGCCCTTGCGGCGAGGGCCGGCCACGTGCGCCCTTTGGCGGCGGGATATTTTGTAGCGCTTGGAATATAAAGAAAAATTTTTCGGGCGCGACGGGGAGCGGCGGCAATGGCCCTAGCGCGGGGCTGGGGCGCTTTCCCTGTCGAGGATGCGCAGGCTCACGGCTTCGGCAAGGTGGGCTTCGCCGATATGGGCCGCGCCTTCAAGGTCGGCAGGGGTGCGGGCCACGCGCAGGATGCGAGTGCAGGCGCGGGCCGAGAGGCCGAGGCGGGCCATGGCCGCTTACATGAG
>CAMWTD010000120.1 GCA_947177085.1 uncultured Desulfovibrio sp. | reverse complement strand
CGCAGCCGGAACCTAAAAGGCTGTTTTTGACGGATAATTTCGGCATTGCAAGGGCAGCACGGACGCCGTAAACTGACCTACACGGCAAGCCAGACAAGGAACAGCCCGGCCGCCACGGCGGCAAGGCCCGCGCCGCGCAGGCGCGCGTCCGGCTCGCGCAGCAAAAGGCGCATGGCGCGGCGCATCCCGCCGGGGACAAGCGCCCAGAAGAGGCCCTCGAGCACGAGGGCCAGGCCCAGGGCGCGGAGCAGGAGGGGCAGGTCGAGGTCCACGCCCCTTGGTGCGGGAAAATCCCGCTTTTGTAAAGCCCCGGGCGAGCAGGCCCGGCAGGGGAAAACGCATGATCACCTTTGAGGAACTGAAAGCGCGCAAGCGGCCCCTGGCTGTGGTGGGCCTCGGATAGGGGGGGCGGCCGCTGGCCGGGGCGCTCTCGCAGCATATGGATGTCATCGGCTTTGACATCAATGCCGCCCGCGTGGCGGAGCTCGCGGCCGGTCACGACCGCACCCGCGAGGTGGACGACGCGGCGCTGGCCGCCGCCACGGTGCGCTATACGTCAGACCCGGACGCGCTCGCCGGGGCCGCAGTCATCATCGTGGCCGTGCCCACGCCCATCGACCAGCACCGCTCGCCGGACCTCACGCCCGTGGTGGGGGCCAGCGCCACCGTGGGCAGGCACATGAGCAAGGGCTGCGTGGTGGTGTACGAGTCCACGGTCTATCCCGGCCTCACCGAGGAGGTTTGCGTGCCCATCCTCGAGCGCGAGTCGGGCCTGAAACTCGGCGCGGGCTTCACGGTGGGCTATTCGCCGGAGCGCATCAACCCGGGCGACAAGGTGCACACGCTTTCCACTATCACCAAGATCGTCTCCGGCTCCGACCCGGCCACGGCCGAGCTTCTGGCGCAGATTTACGGCTCCGTGGTCCAGGCCGGCGTCCACCGGGCCTCGAGCATCAAGGTGGCCGAGGCCGCCAAGGTCATCGAGAACACCCAGCGCGACCTCAATATCGCGCTCATGAACGAGCTGGCCATCATTTTCGACCGCATGGGCATCGACACTCTCGAGGTGCTGGAGGCCGCGGGCAGCAAGTGGAACTTCCTGCCCTTCCGGCCGGGCCTCGTGGGCGGCCACTGCATCGGCGTGGACCCCTACTACCTCACCTTCAAGGCCGAGGCCCTGGGCTTCCATCCCGAGGTCATCCTGGCCGGGCGGCGCATCAACGACAACATGGGCAAGTATGTGGCCGAGAGCACGGTGAAGCAGCTCATCCGGCGCGGGGCCAGGGTCAACGGCGCGCGCGTGGGCATCCTCGGATTCACCTTCAAGGAGAATGTGCCAGATTTGCGCAATACCCGCGTTGTCGACGTCATCCGCGAGCTGGAGGACTACGGCGTCACCACCCTCGTGACGGACGCCGAGGCCGACCCCGAGGAGGCCCTGCGCGAATACGGGCAGCGCCTCGTGCCGCTCAACGAGCTCAAGGACCTGGACGCCATCGTGCTCGCCGTGCCGCACAAGACGTACGCGGCCCTGAGCCCCGAGGACCTGCGCGGCCGCCTCGCCGACCCGGCCCACGGCGTGGTGCTGGACGTGAAGTCGCTCTATGACCCGGCGGCCATGCGCGAGGCCGGGCTCGCCTACTGGAGGCTCTAGTGCCCGATGGCGGGGCGCTTCTCGTCTGCGCGGCCACCGCGGCCGAACTGGCCCACGCGGCCCCTAGGCGCGTCGTCGAGGACGCCCTGCGCGAGCTCACGCCCGTGCCCGTGCGCCTCAAGGGGCGCGAGGCGCTTTTCTGCGTCACCGGGGTGGGCCCGGTGAATGCCGCCCTGGCCATGGGCTTCTGCTTCGGCCTCACGAGCGGGGCCGGAAAGGCCGGTACTGCGCCGTGGCGCATCGGCGCGGTGCTCAATGTGGGCCTTGCCGGGGCCTTTGACCTTGAGGGGACGCCGCTCCGCGCCCTGTGCGCGGTGGTGGAGGAAATCTGGCCCGAATACGGCCTCAATGACGGCAGCTCGGTCACTGCGCGGGCCTTCAGCTACCCGCTCTGGGGCCGGGCGGACGGCGCTCCGGAAGACGTGTATGACCGCCTCGGGCTGGCCGATGCGGCTGTTGTGGCCCGGCGCGAGCCCGCGCCCGGGACCTTTTTGCCCCGGCGCTCCCTCACCGTGGCCGGGGTGAGCGCCAGTTTCGCCCGGGCCAGGGAGATGGCCAACCGGCACAGGGCGGAGCTCGAAAACATGGAAGGCTTTGCCGTGGCCTATGCCTGCGCCCGGGCGGGCGTGCCCTGCGTGGAAATCCGCGCGGTCTCCAACAAGGTGGGCCCTCGGGCCGCGGACGAAAAGGACTTTCCCGGCGCGCTGGCCGCCCTCGGCCGCATCCTGCCCGCGCTCGGCCTTGCCTGAGCGGGCGTCCCGGCCGCGCGGGCCCGGGGCCGCAAGGAGAACATGAAGACCATGCCTGAAACGCTTTTAAAACAGCGGCTCGCGCAGGAGCTTCCCCCCATCGGCGCGGCCCTCGCCCGCGCCACGGAAAGGCTCCCCGGGCCCGTGCGGCCCGTGGCGCGGCACATCCTCGAAGCCGGGGGCAAGCGGCTTCGGCCCTTCCTCACCGTGCTCATGGCGCGTCTTCTGGGCGATGCGGGCGAGCGCATCTATGACCTCGCCGTGACCATGGAGATGCTTCACGCGGCGACGCTGCTCCACGACGATGTGCTCGACGCCGCGGCGAGCCGCCGGGGCAAGGCGGCGGCGCACACGAGCTTCGGCGTGACGCAGGCCATCCTCGCGGGCGACGCCCTGCTTTCCGGAGCCAACGCCCAGGTGGCGGATTTCGGCGATCCGCGTCTCTGCCGCTGCTTCTCCACCGCCACCAGCGAGACGGCGGCCGGCGAGATACTGGAGATCGCGGCGCAGCGCCGCGTGGACGTGAGCGCCGAGGAATATGCGGCCATCGTGCGCGGCAAGACGGCGGCCCTCATCGCGGCCGCCTGCGAGCTCGGGGCCCTCGCCGCCGGCGCTTCGCCCGAAGCGGTGAAGGCGGCCGCCGACTATGGCGAAAATCTCGGCATGGCCTTCCAGATCGTGGACGACGCGCTGGATTTCGCGCCCGAGGAGGAAACCGGCAAGCCCACGGGCGGCGACGTGCGCGAGGGCAAGCTCACGCCCCCCCTGCGCTTCTACCGGCTGAACCTTGCCGACAACGAGCGCGCGACCTTTGACGCCGCCTTTGTCTGCGGGCTCATGAGCGCGGCGGACGCGGCCGAGATTTCCCTGCGCGTGCGCGAGGGCGGTTTTGACCGGCGCGCCCGGGAGGAGGCCGAAGACTATCTCAAGACCGCGCGGGCCGCCCTCCTGCGGCTGCCCGACGGCCCGGAGCGCCCGGTGCTGCTGGAAATGACGGACTATGTCCGCGACCGCCGGCACTGAGAAGCAAAACTCCCGGCCTCACGCCGGGAACGGAAAAGCGAGCAAAGGAGTAGCCATGCTCTACCGTCTGGAAGCGGGGCCCAGGCCCGGTCTGGAGGACGTCCAGGGGCGCAAGGTGGCGGAGCGCATCCGCGCGGCCCTGGGCCTTGCCGTGGGCCAGGTGCGCCTCGTCAAGGTCTTCACCGCCGACGGCCTTAGCGAGGCCCAGGCACGACGCCTGCTCGAGGACGCCGTCTGGCACGACCCCATCCTCCAGCGCGCGGCCCTGGGCACGCTTGCGCCGCTTGAGCCCCAGCCGGACTGGTATATCGAGGTCGGCTTCCGCCCCGGCGTCACGGACAACGAGGGGCGCACCGCGCGCGACACCGCCGCCATGGTGCTCGGCATTCCGCGCGAGAGCCTGGCCGTCTATACGGCGCTTCAGTACCGCATCCGCAACGACGCGGGCGCGCCGCTTGACCGCGAACAGGTGGAGACCATCGCCCGCGATCTGCTCTGCAACACACTGATCCAGCGTTTCCGCATCAAGAGCGCCGCCGAATGGGCCGCGGAGCCGGACTTCCCGCCGCGGGCCGCCCGCGTCACAGGCGAGGCGCGCGCCGAGGTGGCCGTGGTTCCGCTCTCCACCATGAGCGACCAGGAACTGCTCGCCGCGAGCCGCGCCAACACCTGGGCGCTCAATCTCGACGAGCTCCACGCCATCCGCGACCACTTCGCAAGGCCCGACATCGCGGCCGCCCGCGCGCAAGCGGGCCTGCCCGCCGACCCCACGGACGTGGAGATGGAGGCGCTCGCGCAGACCTGGTCCGAGCACTGCAAGCACAAGATCTTCGCCTCGGCCATCGACTATACGGACGAGGACACGGGACGGCGCGAACGGGTGGACAATCTCTACAAGACCTGCATCCGCGACGCCACGGCCATCCTGCGCGAGCGCCGGGGCGACAGGGACTACTGCAAGTCCGTGTTCAAGGACAATGCGGGGGTCATCGCCTTCATCAACGGCTATGACGCCTGCATCAAGGTGGAGACGCACAACAGCCCCTCCGCGCTGGATCCCTACGGCGGCGCGCTCACGGGCATCGTGGGCGTCAACCGCGACCCCATGGGCACGGGCATGGGCGCGGAGCTCGTCTGCAATACGGACGTGTTCTGCTTCGCCTCGCCCTTTTACGCCAAAGAGCTGCCGCCGCGCCTGCTGCACCCGCGCCGGGTGCTCGAGGGCGTGCGCGAGGGCGTGGAGCACGGCGGCAACAAGTCGGGCATCCCCACGGTCAACGGCTCGCTGGTCTTTGACGAACGTTATCTCGGCAAGCCGCTCGTCTTTTGCGGCACGGTGGGCCTTTTGCCCACCGATGTCTGCGGCCGGCCGGGCTGGGAAAAGAAGGCCGAGCCGGGCGACGCGGTGGTCATGGTGGGCGGCCGCATCGGCAAGGACGGCATTCACGGGGCCACCTTCTCCTCGGAGGAACTGCACGAGGGCTCGCCGGCCACGGCCGTGCAGATCGGCGACCCCATCACCCAGCGCAAGATGTACGACTTCCTGCTCAAGGCGCGGGACAAGGGCCTCTACCACGCCATCACGGACAACGGCGCGGGCGGCCTCTCCTCCTCGGTGGGCGAAATGGCGGAGGACACCGGCGGCTGCGTGCTGCATATCGACCGCGCGCCGCTCAAGTATGACGGCCTTTTGCCGTGGGAGATCCTGCTCTCCGAGGCGCAGGAGCGCATGACCCTGGCCGTGCCGCCGGCGAAGCTGGACGAATTCCTCAAGCTCGCGAAGCGCATGGACGTGGAGGCCACGGCGCTCGGCGAATTCACCGGGTCCGGCGTGTTCGAGGTGCGCTATGCGGGCCGCGTCGTGGCCCTGCTGGACATGGCCTTTCTCCATGACGGCGTGCCGCAACTGCATCTTGAAGCCGTGTGGAAGCGCCCGGCCTTCCCCGACATCCGCATGGAGGCCCCGGATGCGGACGAAGGGGCCTTCCTCAAGAAGATGCTGGGACGTCTCAACATCTGCTCCAAGGAATACATCGTCCGCCAGTATGACCACGAGGTGCGCGGCGGCAGCGTCATCAAGCCCCTGGTGGGCGCGCTGCGCGACGGCCCGGGCGACGCGGCCGTGCTGCGGCCCCTGCTGGAGTCCGACGCCGGGCTCGTGCTCAGCCACGGCATCTGCCCCAAGTTCAGCGACTATGACACCTACTGGATGATGGCCAACGCCATGGACGAGGCCATCCGCAACGCCGTGGCCGTGGGCGGGGACCCGGACGCGCTGGCCGGCGTGGACAATTTCTGCTGGTGCGACCCGGTGTGGAGCAAGGCCAACGCCGAGGGCCGCTACAAGCTCGCGCAACTCGTGCGCGCCTGCAAGGCCCTGCGCCAGTTCTCGCTGGCCTTCGGGCTGCCCTGCATCTCCGGCAAGGACTCCATGAAGAACGACTACCTGGGCGGCGGCGAGCGCATTTCCATCCCGCCCACGGTGCTGTTCTCGGTGATCGGCGTCATCCGCAATGTCACGGCCGCGCAAAGCTCCGACTTCAAGCGCGAAGGCGATTATATCTACCTGCTCGGGGGCACCTGGCGCGAAATGGCGGGCAGCGAGGCCGCGTCGGAGCTGGGTCTTTCCGGCGGGCTCGTGCCCCGGGTGGACGCGGCGAGCGCCCTCGCCCGCTATCGCGGCCTCCACGCGCTCATGGGCCAGCGCGCGCTCTCGGCCTGCCATGACTGCTCAGACGGCGGCCTTGCCGTGGCGCTGGCGGAGATGTGCATCGGCGGCCGCCTCGGCGCGGACATCGACCTCGACGCGGTTCCGGCCCTCGAGCCCATGAGCCGCTTCGAGCTGCTCTACAGCGAAAGCGCCAGCCGCCTCATCGTGAGCGTACGGCCCGACCTCGCGCCGCTGCTGGACGCGCTCGGCATGTGGCAAATCTGCCGCCGCATTGGCACGGTGACGGGCACGGGCGAACTTATCCTGCGCAGCGGCGACAGTACGGTGCTGCGCGAAAAGGTGGACGACCTCGCCCGCGCCTTCAAGGCTACCCTGGACTGGTAGAAAGCGGACAACGACGCCCACAACAGGAAAACTCCCCGGAAATGGCGCAACAGTGTCGTTTCCGGGGAGTTTTCCTATCAATGCCGCGCGCCTTCAAGAGCGTGATACGGTCACAGCCCGACAACACCGCACCGCGCTGAGGCACCCGTATATGCCTGTTCTTCCCTATCCTTCCCCTATGTGCGCTTTTCTGAAGGCAGCCAGCAGCCATACGATGTTGTCCGCAAGGTTTTTTATATTCTTCATTCCTTCCTCATCCTGAAGCACCTCCCCGATCTGGTTGCCATACGCCATGTTCCAATATGTGGAGCCGACCACAAGCATTTCCTTGTTCAGGAAA
>CAMWTD010000119.1 GCA_947177085.1 uncultured Desulfovibrio sp. | reverse complement strand
AGCGGGTGACTGTTAATCACTAGGTTGGCGGTTCAAGTCCGTCTCGGGGAGCCAGAAGATCCAAGGGGCCTCAGCGCGAAGCTGGGGCCCCTTTTCTGTTCCTCTTCGCGGCCTTGGCAAGGTTCCTTTTGCTGGGCCGTTGCGCCCCGGTTAATCCTCCGCGCGCAGCAGTTGCGCGATCACCGTGCGCGTTCTCGGCCCGTCGCCTTCGTAAAGATAGATGCTCTGCCAGCGGCCAAGGCACAGACGGCCTCCATCCAGCGGGACGAGCAGGGAGGTCCCGAGCAGGCTCGCGCGGATGTGGGCGTCCGTATTGCCTTCGGCGTGGCTCCAGCCGTGTTTCAGCGGCGCGATTTCGTTGAAGAAGCGGATGAGGTCGCGCTTCACGTCCGGGTCCGCGCCTTCGTTGATGGTGAGGCCGCAGGTGGTGTGCGTGCAGAAGAGATGCACCGCCCCCCTTTCCCAGCCTTGGGTGTGGACGAGTTCCGCCACGGCTCCGGTTATGTCCAGCATCTCCTCGCGGCGCGCGGTGACGATTTGGAGTGCCTGCATGTGTTCTCCCCCTCAGGGTTTTCGCACCATGACCCAGGTCTGGATCTCGAGATCTTCTTCAGTCCAGTGGCGCTTGTAGTCCATGCGCGGGCCCGTGACGGGCCCCATGTCGTAGCGGCGGACGCCTTCTTCGCAGAGCCATTGCAGCGTCTCAAGCTGGAGCAGGTTGCCGAGCGAGAGACGCCGCTCCGCGGCGGCATAGCTGAATTGCTGGCCGCGGTAGGTCGCGCCGGCCGGGGCTCCGGTAAGCCCGCCAAAAATAAAGCCGATGTCCTCGCCGTCCCGGCTCGCCATGATGGCCCGCAACTTGCCGCTGGCCGCCAGTTTTTGCACCAGCGCGGCATAAAATTCCCGCGCCGGGGGCTCGGCCATGCCGCACTGGCCGAGGCCCTTCCAGCTTCTGGCCTCCACCGCCAGCATCCGCGCGTAGAGCGCGGCCGCTTCTTCGGCCGTGGCGGGAAGCTCCCGTGTAAAGACCACGCCGGCCTCGGCCGCGCGGCGGCGCGCCTTCCTGAGCTTGGCGCGATGATTGGCGGAGCGGCGCGACAGATAGCCTTCCAGGCCGCCTTCCAGCGATGCGACGCACTGCGCCGAGCTGCCGTGCCGGAAGAAGGCGTAGTCCCCCCCGAAGCGGTGCAGGAGTCCCGCCGCCAGCGGGCCCGCCGGCCGGATGCCGCTCAGGATGATATGGGGCACGGCGTTGGGGTAGGCGGCGTCAAAGACTTCCAAAGAGGCGGCCAGCGCTTCGCAGGCATCCGGCCCGAGCACGGGGCAGCCGAAGAGCCAGCCGTTTTCCGCCGGGGCCAGGAAAACGCGCCCGCGGTCGGCCAAAAATTCCGAGAACACGGCAAGCCCGTCAGGACTTGCCAGGTAAAAGAGGCGCTTGTCCGGGGTGAGCGTCTCGTGGAAGGCAAGCTGCCATTCCGGGCCGCAGCAGAAGGGGTCGGCCTGCGCGGGGGCGGCGGCAAGTCGTTCCCAGTGGGGCAGGCAGGCCCTGAATGACCGTATCTCAGGCCCCTCCCCCCCTTGCGCGCCTTGCACCGGCGTCAGCGTGATAAAGGGCATGGGGCCTCCGGGACGGGGAAAGGGCGGGCGCGCATGTCGGAAAAAATCCCATGTATCGGCCGCGCGGTCAAGGCGCGGCAGGGGAAGTCGGCCGCGCACGTTGACACGGCCCGGTAGAGGACTTAACTAGTGCGATGTCCGCATTTTGCGGCTCTAACTCTGGAGGACATATGCTCGAACTGACCGAAAGCGCCCGCGACGAGCTTGAGGCGTATTTCAAGGATAAGGACAAGGAAACCATCCGCATCTACCTCGCACCGGGCGGCTGCTCCGGGCCGCGTCTCGCCCTGGGGCTGGACCCCGCGGGCGACGATGACGTAAGCGAGGAGGCGGGCGGCTTCACCTTCTGCATCAACAAGGACCTGCTGGAGCAGATCAAGGGCGCGAAGATCGACCTCACCCCCATGGGCTTCCTCGTGGAGCCCACCGTGCCCCTGCCCGAAAGCGCGGGCGGCGGTTGCGGCGGCTGCTGCGGCGGCTGCGGCTCGCATTAATCGCTTTCAGGCGCGCGGCCGGGGCCAGTCGGCCACGCCCGGTCGCGCGTGAATCACGCGGGCTCCGGGGGCGGGCTTTATCCGCTCCCGGAGCATTGCTGTATCCCGCCGTTGCGACATCCCCGCAACGGCGGCCTTGTGCGTTTGCAGGCATCCATGCAGGACTTTGACGCCATCCTGGCCAGCGCCGAAAACCGCATCTATCTTGAGCGCAGCGGCATGGCGACGCGCTGCCGCCTGGCCTGTCAGGCCCTGGCGCGGGGCCGCACCGCGGTGCTCGCCGCGCGCGGCCGCGAAGAACTGCATGAGGCCTCGGCGCTCGCCCGCCTCTTCCTGCCCGAGCTTTCCGTGGGCGACCTTGACGTGGGCCGTCCCGTGTGGGAGCGCCCGCTCGTCGTCCTTCCCCGCCTGAGGGACTTTGCCGACCGCGACGCCTGGAGCGGCCGCCTTGCCGCGCTCTACGCCCTGGCCCAGGGACGCCCGCGCTGCGTCGTGGCCTCCATGGACAGCCTCATCCCCCGCTACATGCCGCGGGACTTCTTTTCCGGGCGCAGCCTCGACCTTGCGCTGGGCATGGATTTTTCGCCGGAGCTCATCATCGAGCAGGCCGTGGAATGGGGCTATGAGCGCGTGGGCATGGTGACGCGCCCCGGGGAGCTTGCCCGGCGCGGCGACATCCTCGATATTTACGCCCCCGGCTATGGCCGGCCGGTGCGCCTCGAATTTTTTGGCGACTCCCTCGAGGAAATGCGGCTCTTTGACGCCGAGAGCCAGCGCTCCCTGCGCAACATCGAGGAGCTGACCCTCTTGCCCGCCAGCCCGCTGCCGCTGGACCCCAAGGGCATGGCGGCCGCCCGCGCGCGCTGCGAGACGCTGGCGCGGGAGGGCCGCATCAGCGAGAATGACGCCTATACCTGTCGCAAGGCGCTGGAGGAGGGCGGCGCGGGCCTGCTCCCCGGCCTCTTGTGGGAGGATGCGAGCCTCTTCGAGAACTGGCTCGACCCCGCGAGCCTCTGGATCCTGCCGGGCGAGGCCGACAGCGCCGAGGCCCTGCGGGCCTCGCGCCAGAGCCTCAAGGAGGAGCTGGAGCGCGAGGACGCGGCCCTGCCGCAGCCGGCGAGCCTGGTGCTAAGGCGATCTTCGCAGCCCGCGCCGTGGAACGGCTTCCAGTGCGTTTTTGACGAGCCGCTGGTGGTGGGCGTGGAGGCGCGCGGCGTGACCCTCCAGGAGCGGCCGCTGCACCAGTTCGCTGAGCTTTTCCCGGCCCCCGGCGCGCAGGACCGCCCCTGGCAGCATCTCGCCGCCGGCCTCAAGGCCTGGCAGCGCGAGCGGCGGCAGGTCATCCTCAGTTTTTCGTCCGAGCGCGGCCGCAACAAGTTCCTCAAGCTGGCGGAGCAGGACGGCATCGTCCCGGCCCTGCGCTACGCGCCGGGGCAGGGCGGCCTCTTCGCGCTCATTTCGCCCTTCCGCGGGGGGGCCGAGCTTGTCTGGGACAATGCCCTTATCCTTGGCGAGGACATCCTCTATCCGCGCGCCGAAAAGACGCACCGCTCGGCCACGCGCGCCTTCAAGGGGCTCGACAGCTTCGAGAGCCTGAAGGAAGGCGACCTGCTCGTCCACCGCGATTACGGCATCGGCCGCTTCGCCGGGCTGCACCACCTCGACCTCAACGCCGCGGCCAATGATTTCCTGCTGCTGGAATACGCGGGCCACGACAAGCTCTATGTGCCCGCGGACCGCCTCGGGCTCATCCAGCGCTTCAAGGGCGCCGAGGGCGCGGAACCCGCGCTCGACAGGCTGGGCGGGGCCGCGTGGACGGCGGGCAAGGAAAAGGCCCGCAAGGCCATCGAGAAGATCGCCGCCGACCTCGTGGAAATGTACGCCTATCGCAAGGTGGCCAAGGGCTTCCGCTATGAGCCGCCGGGCGAGCTTTTCCGGGAGTTCGAGGCCACCTTCGGCTATGAGGAGACGCCGGATCAGGCCCGCGCCATCCAGGACGTGCTGGACGACATGGACGGCGAGCGGCCCATGGACCGCCTCGTCTGCGGGGACGTGGGCTTCGGCAAGACCGAGGTGGCGCTGCGCGCGGCCTTCCGCGCCGCCTCCGAGGGGCGGCAGGTGGCGCTCCTCTGCCCGACCACGGTGCTTGCCGAGCAGCATTACCAGACCTTCCGCGCGCGGCTTTCCGGCTTTCCCGTCAATGTGGGCCTTTTGAGCCGCTTCGTGCCCCGCGCGAGGCAGAAGGAGACCCTCAAGGCCGCCGAGGCCGGGCAGATCGACATCCTCATCGGCACGCACCGCCTGCTCTCCAACGATGTGAAGCTGCCGAACCTCGCCCTGCTCATTCTGGATGAGGAGCAGCGCTTCGGCGTGCGCCACAAGGAAAAACTCAAGGCCCTGAAAAAGAACGTGGATGTGCTCACCCTCACGGCCACGCCCATCCCGCGCACCCTGCAGCTTTCCATGTCCGGCATCCGCGAGCTCTCCATCATTGAGACCGCCCCGCAGGACCGCAAGCCCGTGGCATCGGCCGTGCTCGGCCGCGACGACGCCACGCTGCGCAAGGTGCTCAGGCGCGAGCTCGACCGCGAGGGCCAGGTCTTTTGGGTGTATAACCGCGTGCAGGGCCTCGAGCGCGTGGCCGAATATGTGCGCAAGCTCGTGCCGGACGCGCGCGTGGGCATGGCGCACGGCCAGATGGCCGAGGCCGAGCTTGAGGACACCATGCGCAAGTTCTGGCACGGGGAGCTGGATGTGCTCGTCTGCACCTCCATCGTGGAATCCGGGCTGGACTTCCCGCGCGCCAACACGCTGGTGGTGGACCAGGCGCAGATGTTCGGCCTGGGGCAGCTCTACCAGCTCCGGGGGCGCGTGGGCCGCAGCGACAGGCAGGCCTACGCCTTCTTTGTGGTCCCCGACGCCTCGCGCCTCACGGAAACGGCGGAGGAGCGCCTGCGCGTCATCCTCGACATGGACTATCTCGGGGCCGGCTTCCAGGTCGCCATGGAGGACCTGCGCCTGCGCGGCGCGGGCAATATCCTGGGCGAGGTGCAGTCCGGCCACATGAGCCGCGTGGGCCTTGACCTCTACCTCGAAATGCTGGAGGAAGCCGTGGCGCGCCTCAAGGGTACGCCGGCGGCCCTCGCCGCCGAGACCGAGCTCACCCTCGGGCTCCCCGCGCACATCCCGGCCTCCTATATTGACGACGGCCGCGAGCGCCTGCGCTGCTACAAGGCCCTCACCTCGGCCGTGGGCGGCGCTGCCCGCGAGGAAGTGGCCCTGGGCATCCGCGACCGTTTCGGGGCCTTCCCCGAGGAGTTCAGCAACTTCCTCGCCGTGCTGGATTTCAAGGAATTTCTCACCGAGCTTGAGGTGCAAAAGGCCGATATTCACCGCAACAGCGTGCGCCTTGTCTGGGCGCAGGGGCAGACGGCCGTCTCGCCCGAGCGCGTCATGGCGCTGGCGGCGGAGGACAAGCGCGTGAAGCTGCATCCCCCGGCCGGGCTCTCCCTGCCGGTTTCCGAGGAGATGCCCTTCAGCGAGGCGCTCGCCGCCGTGCGCGCCCTCCTGGAAAAGATCCGCGCGCCGAGGATTGCCCCCCCGGCAGTCTCGGAAGCCGTGCCCGAAGCCGTTGCGGACGGCGCAAACGCCTTGCCGGCGGCGGAGGGCGCGGCATGACGGCTCACCTCCGCCGTTTCCTGCCCCGGGCTGCCCTGGCCCTTTGCCTGCTGCTCGGCGGCTGCCTGGAGAGCCCGCTTCCCGACGGCGTTGTCGCCAGCATCAACGGCGAGCCCATCCGCCTTTCCGCGGTGCAGGCGCTCATGGACAGCCGCTCCTCCTCGCTGGGCATCCCCCACCGGCCTTCGCTGGAAGCCATGAAGAGCCGCTACGGCGGGGCGCTCGGCACGCTCATCGTGCATGCGCTCGTGCGGCAGGATCTTGAGCGCCGGGGCATGGCCGTCACCGACGCAGCGCTGGAACACGCCATTGACCAGGTCCGCGAGGATTTCGGGCCCGGCGGCCTGGAGCAGTTCCTCACCGACGCCTCCCTGCGCGAGGCGGACTGGAAGGCCCTCATGCGCGACCATCTCGCCATGGAAACCTTCAGGAAAAGGGTGCTTGTGCCCGCCATCAAGGTGTCCATGGACGAGGCGCGCGCCTATTATGAGGAGCACAAGGCGGATTTCGCGCTGCCGGGGTATGTGGACGTGTGCTTTGCCGCCGCCCCGGAAAAGGAGGCCCTCGCCGCCTATTGCGCGGCGTTCACGGCGCGGTATCGCGAGCGTCCGCAGGAGGCGGCCGAGGCGGACTTCGCAGCCCTTTCGGGCGCGGCCGCCCATGACGCGGGCGCGCTCGCGCAATGCCTGGAGACGCCACCCGAGGAAGTGCCGCCGCCCTGGCGCAGGGAAATTGACGCCCTCAAGCCCGGGAGCTGCGGGCAGGCGCGGCTGCAGGACGGGGAGTGGCGCGCCGTGGCGCTGGCCGGGCGTCAGCCGGGCCATGCGCTGGATCTCGCCGAAGCCTATCCGCTCATCGAGGCCATCCTGCTGGAAGAAAAAAAATCCGCCGCTTTCGGCCAATGGCTCGAGGACAGCGTGGCGGCTTCGGAGATACTGGTCTCCCCGGAATTGCATGAATCGCTGCTGAATCCGGGCCTCCCCGGCTATGCCGAGGCTGATCCCGACGAGGGGGACGAGCTTGAGCGCCCCGAGGGCCGGGATGGCCGCGAGGATGAGGCG
>CAMWTD010000118.1 GCA_947177085.1 uncultured Desulfovibrio sp. | reverse complement strand
ACCTTTGGCCGCGCCTTTGACCAGTTGCGGCTCACGGGCGTTGAGCCGGGGGAAGCCGGGGAGGCCTGCGCCCTACTGGACGGCCTTCTGGCGCGGCAGGAGGACGCTCTCGGCGTCGCCCGCACCATGCAGGCGCGCCTGCAAGAAGCTACGGACATGGCCCAGGCCGTCCGCCAGGCCGAAGAGCAGGCCGAGGCGGTCAAGAAACGCATGGACGAGCTGCGCGAGGCGCAGCGCAATGCCGGCGGCCAGAGCCGTGAGGCGCTGGACGCCCGTGCCGCGGCGCTGCGGGCCCTGCGCGCCCTTTCCACCACCATGACCACGGAGCGCGAGCGCCTGCAGGAGCTGGACAACCGCATCTCCTCGGAGCAGGCCCCGGCCCCGGTCAAGAGCATCCCGCTCATCATTGTGGGCGCGCTGCTCATCATCGGCGGCGCGGGCATCCTCGCCGCCCACTGGTTGCTCGGCATCAGCGAATACGCCCTCACGCCGGAACTGAGCCTGCCCGTCACCCTCTGGTCGGGCTATCTCGTGCTCGCCTGCGGGGTTGGTTTTCTCGCCGGGGGACTGCCCCGCAGCGGGCCGGAGGCCAGGCGCTTCCAGCGCGAAATGGCGCAGCTCCAGAGCAGGCGCGAGACCTGCGCCCTGCATGTGGCGGAACTGGGCGACCAGGCGCGCCAGCTTTGTGCTGCCGCGGGCGTGGACAGCATGGACCTCGTCACGCTGGAGGCCACGGAAATGCTGCTCGAGCGCGAGCGCGAGCAATGCTTCCACGAGGAACGCTCCCGCAGGGACATGGAGACGCTCAAGCGGGAATACGGGACGGCACGCGCCGAGGTCGCCACGCTGGAAAGCCGCGCCCACGAAAAGGAAGGCGAGGTCCAGCAGGCGCGCCGGCAATGGCACGGCCTCATGCAGTCGCTCTCCGTGACAAGCGTGCCCTCGCCGGAAAGCGCATCCACCTTTTTCGCCCGCGCCGAGTCCGCGCGCCTGGCCTTCGGCGCCGTGTCCGCCGCCCAGGCGGAACTGGACGCCCTCAAGGACGACATGCGGGCGCTGGAGGCCCGGGCCAGCGCCGTGCCGCCCGTTGCCGCGCGCCTCGCCGACGGGGACCTCGCTCTGGAAGATGCCGTGCGGCAGGTCATGGAGGCCTGCCGGGAGGCCGACGCCGCGCGAGAGCAGCGCATCCGCGCAGCTTCGGCCCTCCAGAACCACGAGAATGAACTTGAGCGCGCCCAGACGCGCCAGCGCGAGGCCTCGGAGCGGCTCGCCGCCGACGAGGCGCGCCTGGCCGAAGCCCGGGCCTCGTGGGGGACATGCCTTGCGGGACTCGGGCTTGAGCAGCACCTTGACCCGGAAACCGTGCGCGAGGCTTTCAAATGCATGGAAGGCTGCCTTGCGGCGGACGCGCAGCTCGCGCGCGCCCGCGACGAGCTGGCCCAGGGCCGCGCCGAGCTGGCGGCCCTGGAGGGCCCCCTCGGCGCGCTTGTGGAAAGCCTGGACCGCACGCCGGAGCGCGACGGCGACGCCGCCGCCGACTGGCTCGCCACCCTCGACGCCATGCTTGCCGATGCGGAATCAGCCGCGCAGGCGGAGGCCGAGCGCCAGCGCCTCGCCGGTCTTGTGGCCGAGGAGGAGGATGAACGCCGGGCGGAAACGACGGCACTGGATATGGCCCGAGAGAGGGAGCGCAACCTGCTCGCCCGGGCCGGGGCCAGCGACGCGGAAGACTTCCTGCGCCTGGCGTCGCTTTTGACGGAATATCGCGACCTCACGCGACAGCGCCAGCAGCTCGAGGACGCCCTCAACCTTGCCGCGGACTCGCGTCCCCTCCCCGAATTCCTCGCCTCCTTCCAGGAAGGGGACCAGGAGGCCCAGGAGCGCCGCCTTGCCGCCGTCCAGGCGGAACTCACCGCCATGACCGACGGCGAGCAGGAACTGGCCGCGCGCGTGGCGGAACTCAATGCGCGCGTCACCGCCCTCTCGCGCGACGACGAGCTGGCGCGCCTTCGCCAGGAGGAAGCCTCCCTCCTCGAACGCATGGAGCGCATGGCCCTTGCCTGGAGCCGGCGCGCCATGGCGGCAGCCCTGCTGCGCAAGGCCAAGCTCAACTTTGAAAAAGAACGCCAGCCAGAGGTCATCCGCGAGGCTTCTTCCATCTTCGCCCGCATCACCAATGGACGCTGGCGGGGCATCAGCGCATCGCTGGAGGATGCGAGCCTGCTCATCCTGCCGCCCACGGGCGAGCCCGTGGAACCGCAGTTCCTGAGCCGGGGCGCGCAGGAACAGGCATATCTCGCCCTGCGCCTCGCCTATATCAAGAGCCACGCCATCCATGCCGCGCCGCTTCCGGTCATCATGGATGAAGTGCTCGTCAACTTTGATCCCGAGCGCGCCGAGCGCACCGCCCGCGCCTTTGCGGACCTCGCTTCCGGTCGCGACGGCCACCAGATCCTCTACTTCACCTGCCAGCCGCACATGGTGGACATGCTGCGGCAGGCGGCGCCAGACGCCCCGCTCTTCACGGTGGAAAACGGCACAATCGCCGCCGCCTGAACGCAAAACGCGCCCCGTGCATCGTCACGGGGCGCGTTCCGGGCATGGCGGCACTGCCGCGCCGCCATCTTTTTTAAAACTCGTAGCTGAAGCTCGCCGTCACGCCCTGGGCCGTGGTCTTCAGGCCCGCCTGAAAACTGTAGCTGAGGCCGAAGGCAAGGTCGCCGCCAGTAAATGCCACGCCCAGTGCGCCGCGCCAGGTGATATGATCCATGACCTGGTTTTCCAGGTCCACAGCGGTGCGCGTGCCCGTAAAGCGCACGTCGCCTCTGGCGTCCATGTCCCCGGCGGCCGGGATGACCGAAAAGTCCAGCATGGGGCGGCAGTGCCAGCCGCGGGGCAGATCCAGTTCACGCGAAAGCGAGAAGCCCGCCGGGAAGGTCCAGATATTCTGGCGCGTGGCCTCCCCCTCCAGCACCGTGCCATTGCTCCTGGCGTCATAACTGCCCGTGTGGAGGTAATGGTAGCGCACTCCCGCATGCGGGGTCACGTCCAGCCAGGGCGTGGTGATGGCGTAATCCGCCCGCAGGCCCGCGCCCAGCGCCCAAGAGGACACGTCAGCCCTGAGCGGGCGCATTTGCATGCCCGGGGGCAGGTCCTGCTGGAGGCTGTTGTAGGCGGAAGTATAAGCCACCTCCGCCGAAAGGCCGAAATTGCCCGTCCTCCAGCCGGCATAGGCCCCCAGGCCCCAGAAGCCCATGTCATTGGTGGTGGCCGCCAGTTCCCCGGAGCCCCGGGCATAGCCGCCGCCAACGTTGAGGCTCAGGCCGAGGCGCAGGGCACTCTCAAAGGTATAATCGCAGCCGAGCGCGATGCCGCCGAGGGCCCCGCTGAAATCCAGGCCCCAGTTTCCCGAGGTCATGCCGAAGCCGTTGGCGCTCTGGAAAATGGGCATCACCCACAGCGCCCAGCCGTGACGGTGGAGTTCCTCTTCCTCGGGCGCGCCGTCCTCGCCCATGGCGCGCACGCCGCCGCCCGGCTCCGCCCCCGTGCGCTGGCCCATGGCATTGCCCGCGGCCTGGTTGGCGGCCAGCGTCATTTGCGGCACTGCCCCGAGGGCCGCCATGCGCGCGGCGCTCTCGATGGTGATGGCCGCCAGCCGCCGGTCATTGCCGATATAGTCCCTGCCTGTGGCCCGCGAAAGGAAGCGGATGCCAGCAATATCCGAATCCGCATGGGCGGGCCCGATGCTGTCGTCGGCAATGCCAGCGTCCGGGACGCTCCCGAGGCCCGGACTCAGCCCCGGAAACACGTTACTGGCCGGGACCTGGCGTGTGCCGATCATGCCGAATTGCGGCAGGCGCACCAGTTCCAGCAGGGGCGTGCCGGAAGCGAGGTTGGCGCCGTTCCAGGCGCTTGCGTCCGCATAGGAGCCCGCGCCGTTGAGGACCTTGTAGGTAGCCCCGCTGACGGCATCCGGGATATAGAGTTTCGCGCCCGAGCGGACATCGAAACTGCCCCCGGAAAGTGCGCCGGCCCCGTTTTGGGCCGCGGCCGCGGCGTTGACCACCAGCAGGGAGCGGGGCGCAAGAATGGCATGGCCGGGCGTCACCCCGGCGGGACGCCCCATCACCGCCCCGTCCACCACGATGCCGGGAAGTGCGGCAAGCGACTGCGGCGTTGCCACGGCAAGGGCGGCGGTGACCGGGCCGAGGGAACTGGCGTCGGCGGTGTCGAACTGGCGCACGATCCAGTCCGCATCCGCAGTGCCGAGGCCCAGGGCCGCATTATGGCCCACAACCGCGCTCGCGGACGCCGAATCCTTGAATTGCTTCACCGCCAGGCGACTGTTGATGGCAAGAAGGGTCCCGTTTTTCAGAGCCAGGGACTCGATGCCCGCGCGCGCGTGGTCATTGACCGTGAGCCCCCGCTGCACCTCAAGCTCGCCGGCCGTGAGCTCGCCGCCGGAAACCACAGCCGGGCCGCCCACGCTCAGGCCCGCAATGGAAGACGTGCTGCCCCGGAGCGTGAGATTGTCGGAAATAATGTTGTTGTTGGCCGCTGCATCAAGGGGGCCGGTGAGTATGAAGGTGCCCCCCTGAATGCTGACATTGTTGGCATAGAGGCTCTGGGCCCGCAAATTGGCGGCCACTATGGTCTGGGCCGTGATCTTGCCCTTGGGGGCCTGCAGGGTCAGCGTTGCCCCGTCGCGTTGCGTGAGGCCGTCCACCAGCCGCGCGAAGATATTCCCGTTCTCAGAGGTGACGACAGTATCGCCGCTCACGACCTCGAGGCCCCCGTAGAGCTGGACGCTATTCTTCGCGGTGAGGATACTGTTGTCATGCCGGTGCGGACCGTCTGGCGGGGCAGCCGCCTGGTTGAGGGTATAGTCCCAGCCGAGGGAGATGGTGGCCGCGACTATATGGCTGTTGTCGGTGACCATCCTGCCCGTGGCGGACGACTGGAAAATGTTGCCCGCAGTGAGCGTGCTGTTTTCCACATACATGGGGCCCATGCGAAAATTCTGCGCCGAGGTGATGACCGCGTTGCGGGCCAGCATGTGCACGGTCGGGCAACGGATGTCGTTGGCTGTGACGCTGGCCCCCGAGACGGTGAGATTGGCCCCGGAGCCGGTGATGTCGTTATAGTCCGCATTGGCGTCAATGGTCGTGGCGCTGGTGATACTCAGGTTGCCAGCGGCCAAAGCCGACGCCGCGCCCACGGCAAGAGCCAGAACGAGGAAAGAGAACGCCGCAAGGACGCGGAAACGCGCCCCGGCCCTTGCGAGGCGCCGGATGACGGCGGGCGTAAACGCAAGAAGAGGGCCCATGACAAGGCTCCTTTGCCCCATGCGGGCTGCTTTGAGAGTGGGCGTCATTGTTACCCGGCGCGGGGCCGGAGTCAACGGGCCACGGGCGGGAAAAAGCCTGCCCCGGACCGCCATGGCGGAACCGGGGCAAACATGGGTCCACGGGCCGTACCGCATGGGCGGCCTTTACGGCACATCCGGGATGAGCTGCAACTTCTCCGGCGAAGAAATGGTAACGCTGTGCTTCACGCTGGCCTTGCCGTGGCCCGGAACCTCCACATTCCAGAAGAACATGTGCTCCTGCTCGTTCTTCTGGGCCGGGGGCTCGTCCTTATAGGTCACGGTGACGCCCTCGTCCACGATGACCGGGGCGGGGCGCTCCAGCTTCACGGTGACGGGGCGCGCATGTTCGTTGCTCACCGTATAGGTCCAGGCCCAGGTCCAGGTCTTGCTCGTCTTGATAAAGCCGCTTTCGCCCTTGGTGCGCGTGTCGTCAAAGGTGCGCACGTTGACGCGCGGGTCAGCCCCGAAATAGAGCGTGGCCACCCCGCCGCGCGGGCGGAACATGCCGCTCCCCACACTCTGGCCGTCCACGCTGTATTCCGCCGTGCCCTCGGGCCACGCCGTGTCGCCCGCGAGGTCGTACTTCGCCAGCAGCCACACGCGGCTATCGCCCCGGGTGGGCCTGGCGAGCCACTGCAAGGGGGCCTGCCAGGCGTCGGACGTGATCACAAGGCGCGAGCGGCCTTCGGGGAGGCCGGGCTCGGCCAGCGTCCAGCTCGCATAGACCGAAGAACTGTCCGCCGCAACGCCGGCATTGGCAGGGGCCGCGTCCGCCGCGCCCTCGGCAGCGACCTTGGCGCTGCGCGCCGCGTTGAGCGCCAAAGGCACGGGCCGGGGCTGCGGCCGGGGCTGGGAATCCACCACCCATTCGGGCAGGGGCGCGGGCTCGCGCGGGCCGCTGCCGCGCGTGGCCAGCGTCACCTTCGTGCCCTTCCAGTCGATGCCGGAATATTGCCACACATCGGCCATGAGGCGCACGTCGATGACGCCGCCGCTGCCCTCCTCGGGCCTGGCGTTGAAATCATAGACAGCGTTCCAGCCGCAATGCCGCCAGGTGTAGGAATAGCGCACCACAACCTTTTCCCCGGCCGGCACGGCCTTTTGCAGGATGACATGCACGAGCTCGCCCAATCCGGCGGGGGCCGGCAGGCGCTCGATGCGCTGGCCGAGCAGCTTGATGCGCGCTTCCAGCGTTTCCTGCTCCTGCGCCAGTTCCGGCACGGACTCGGCAATGAGGCTGGCGCGCCTTGCCGCGTCCTGCGCGCCGGCATTTTCCGGCGACTGCCAGAAGGCGAGGGCCGCCTTAACCGCAATAAGGCGCCCGTTGAGGCGCAGACGCTCGGCCGCGAGATCCTCCCGCGCGCGGGCGAGGGCCGCGGATTCGGCGAGCGGCACGGGCGTGGTGCTCCAGCGCACGACGGTCTGACCCGGGACTGAAAGTTGCAGGTTGACGGCGTCCGGCGGCAGGGCGAAGACGAGGGTCCTCCCGGCCTCGGGGCCCGACGCGAGCGGCGCAAGGCGCTCCTCCACCACGAGGCGGCCGCCCACGGGCGAGATCAGGGCCGTGGCCGGGCTTGCGGGCGAGACCGCGCCCCCGTCGTGCGTGTGCGCCGGGGCGGCGGACCACGCCGCACCGG
>CAMWTD010000117.1 GCA_947177085.1 uncultured Desulfovibrio sp. | reverse complement strand
CGACAGCAGGGACAACAAAAACCCCGAGTGGAACGAGCTTTTGGGCAAGGTGGAGACCCGCGCCGCCGCCCCCGCGCAGCCCACCACCACGGCCAGCGGCTCCTTCCTCTATACCCTGCTTCAGGGCGGGCAAAATATTCCCGATGCCGTGCCGGCGCAGGAGGCGGGGCAGCTTCCGCAGATCTCGCGCCAGGTGGCCGGGCAGGTGGAGCAGGGGATGCTCACCGCCATGCGCGACGGCGCGACCCGCCTCGACCTCCAGCTTCATCCGGCCGAGCTCGGGGCCATCACCATCACGCTCGTGGCGCGCAACGGCGAGGTGAGCGCGCAGATCCGCTCTGAGAAGAGCGAGACCGCCGAGATGGTCAGCCGCCAGCTCGACACCATCCGGGTCAATCTGGAGCAGCAGGGCATCAAGGTCGACAAGATCGAGGTGCAGATGGAAAATTCTGCCGACCAGAACCCCTCCACCGCCTGGCAGGACCTGGGCCAGCACAACGCGAGGCAGGAAGAAGATGCCCGCCGGGAAGAGCTCGCCCGGCTGCGCAATCTCGCAACTGTCCGCAATAACACAAGAAATTCTGATTCAACCGTTTTGGAACAGCCTGTGCATATTAGCGGCCAAACGGCACGATATGCCGGGCAGGCCATGCACCTCGTAGCCTAGGCCGCCCAAAACGGAGAAGACCATGTCGAGCATCACGCAAGCCCTCAACCAGACCAACAACGAGTTCAATTCCGCCCTTTCCAAGCAGAAGGGCAGCAATCTGGACAAGGACTCGTTCATGCTCCTCCTGGTCACCCAGTTCAAGTATCAGGACCCGTTGAACCCGATGGACGACAAGGAGTTCATCGCCCAGATGGCGCAGTTCTCCAGCCTCGAACAGCTCATGAACCTCAACACCAGCATGGAAGGCCTGACCACCGCCACCAACAACCAGCAGATGGTCAACGCCACTTCCTACATCGGCAAGCTCGTGAGCGTTTCCGGCAACACCATCGGCAAGACCACGGCCGTCAATGCCGACGGCGTGTCCGAAACCACCATCAGCGCCTTCCGCTACGCCTTCGGCGACAACGTGGTCAAGGGCACCCTGAGCGTGAAGGACGCCAACGGCAACACCATCTACACCGAAGACCTCGCCGGCAAGCAGGCGGGAACCACCTTCGAGTTCAACTGGAACGGCAAGATGGGCAACGGCCTGGACGCCCCGGACGGCGTGTACACGGTCTCCCTCGGCGCCTTCAACGACAAGGGCGAGGCCGTCCTCTCCGACCAGGTGGTCGACGCCACGGTGACGGGCGTGGTCAACAGCGACGGCACGGTCTACCTCGGCATGGACGGTGGCCAGCTTCTCGAGCTCGCCAATGTGCGCCAGGTCACCACGCCCAAGGTCAAGGAAAGCTCTGCCAGCAACAGCGAGAGCGAAGCCAAGGCCGAAGAAAGCAAGAGCGAAGAAAAGACGGACGACAGCACGACGGCGGATGCCGAGAGCGGTTCCAGCGAACAGGAAGCCGCCTCCGGCGAGACCGAAGAAGCCAAGGCCGCCTAAAACAACCAAGCTATCCCGGCGGTAAAACGCCACAAAACATAACCAAACAGCGCCACTATCCCAATAACGGCGCGGAAAGTTCAAACGGAGGAAGTCATGGGTCTTTCAGCCAGCATGTGGACCAGCGTTTCGGGCCTGCTCGCTCACGGTAACAAGATGAACGTCGTGGGCAACAATATCGCCAACGTCAGCACCATCGGCTTCAAGAGCCAGCGCATGGATTTCAACGACTATCTGTACATCAACGGCGGCTCCACCAGCGGCCCGGTGCAGATCGGCGCGGGCGTTTCCACCTACGCGGTGCTGGGCGACTTCTCGCAGGGCTCGCTCGAATCCACCAACTCGGTCACGGACATCGCCATCGACGGCGAAGGCTTCTTCAAGGTGCGCAAGCCCAACACGGACCAGATGTACTACACCCGCGCCGGCGACTTCTACTTCAACGCCGACCGCCAGCTCCAGAACCCCGAAGGCTACCGCCTCCAGGGCTGGAAGGTGGACAACTCCACCCGCCTGACCTTCAAGAGCGAGTCCATCAATCTTGGCAAGGACAAGGCCAACGAGTCCGCCTTCGTGGGCACGGGCACGCCGCAGGACATCGTGCTGGATTCCTGGTACCTTGAGCCGCAGCGCACCACCAGCGTGAGCTTCACCATGGGCCTCACCAGCGACAGCCGCGGCGACCGCTCCACCAGCGACACCTCGCCCATGACCGCCCTCTTCGACCAGTGGGACGCCTCCAAGAACCCGCCCATGCCCGACACCTCCTGCGCCACCTCCTCGGCCATCAAGGTGTACGACGAAGGCGGCAACGCCCACACCCTCACGGTCTACTACGACCAGGTGGCGGCCCAGCAGGTGGATTCCGACGGCAACACCATCTACGAGATCGAAGGCCTGCCCGCCGGCTACACGGTGTACGAATACGCCGTGACCATTCCCCCGGAAGAGGACATGCGCAGCTACGGCGGCACCAAGTACAACGAAAAGACCAACACCTGGGAAGGCGACCAGCCCACCAAGTTCTACAATGACCCCGTCAAGGGCACCAACAAGAACGCGGGCATGCTCATGACCGGCCACCTGATCTTCGACGCCGCCGGCAACCTGGTCAACCAGACCGCCTACACCTACGGCGCCAATGCGGACCCGGGCGACCTCAACCAGTGCGACCTCGACCCGAAGAACCTCTCGAGCTGGCAGTCCACCCGCTTCTCCAGCAACGGCCTGCCCACCTTCTGCGCCAACTTCACGGGCCAGCCGCTCGCCAACAGCGTGAGCGAGACCATCTCGCCCACCCAGTCCCAGGCGCAGGACTACATCATCGAGCTGGACTTCGGCCTGCGCTGCGTGAGCAACTGGGACAACGCCGGCAGCCTCGCCGACCTGCGCGGCACCGAGAGCGATCCCCAGAAGGTGCCCTCCAAGGTGACGGTCTCCTCCAAGCCCAGCTACGACACGCCCAACTTCTACTGGGACAACGGCAAGCAGCAGTGGACGAGCGCGGACAATACGCAGACCATCCCCGCTTCGGCCGACACGGTGCTCTATTACCAGAACCCCACCACCAAGAAGTGGGAAGCCGCGACCAACGAGGACGGCACACTGAAGGACGGCATCCCGGCGGCCGGGCCCTTCCGCCAGGAAACCTGGAATGACTACGTGCCCGCCAATACCCTCAAGCGCATGAACGAGCTTGGTCAGACCGACCTGATGGACGCCGACAACAACGTGGTGGGCACGGTCGACCCCGACACCGGCCTGATCACCATCACGAAGACCGGCTACAACGGCCCCCTCTACTTCGAGAACGAGGTCACTTCCCGCACCATCAGCTACAACAACGACGTGTCCAAGTACGGCGACCCGCTCAAGACCGACAACGCCAGCTCCGCGGGCAGCTCCAGCTACATCACGCAGGACGCCCATGCCGACGGCTACCCCTCGGGCGTGCTCTCCGGCACGAACATTGACAACGCGGGCGTGGTGTACGGCTACTATGACAACGGCGAGACCATCCCGCTCTACCAGATCGCCCTCTATGACTTCCACAACAAGCAGGGCCTCAGGCGCGAGGGCGGCAACCTCTACGGCCAGACCAAGGAATCGGGCGAAGCCCGCCAGGGCGTGGCCGGCGACAACGGCTTCGGCGTGACCCGGGCCTACAACATCGAAGGCTCCAACGTGGACCTCAGCCGCGAATTCGTGAACATGATCACCACGCAGCGCGGCTTCCAGGCCAACTCCAAGGGCGTGACCACCGTTGACACCATGCTTGAGACGGTCATCGGCATGAAGCGCTAGTAAATGACAGTTTCCGGACTGGCGCGGCCCCGGAGTGGTTCCGGGGCGCGCGCCGCGGCGAAGGGATAGCGCCGCTTCCGGCTTCTTCCGTGAAAAACGCCGACCCGCAAGGGCCGGCGTTTTTTTGTCGCCATAAGGATTGGCGTCAAAAATTGCGGCTGGGCCCGACGCCGCCGCAGGCTGAACGATTTGCCGGCTCTCTGCCGGCCGGCGTGCGTCCGGCGACTGAGCGCTTCCTTGCGGGCTTTGCGGCGCTCGCTGCCGGCGCTGGCCGGCAGCCTTTTGCCGCCCTACGGCCCCGGTCCTGAGCGCGAAGTGACGGATCCCGGTCATGCATCCGGCGCTTTTTGCCGTTTCGGGCCATGGCGGGCCTCCCCCTGGCCTCACTCCTGCCGCGGCCAGACAGCCGGTTCCCGTGGCATGGCGGAGCACGCCGCCCGGCTGCGCGCATGTCCACAGGGGTTTCGGCCGCCCCCTCCCCGGGGCAAAGTCTCCCGCCGCCCTCCAGATGCCCTGAAGCGGCCTTTGCTGCCCTCGGGGGACGCCCTGCCCCCCCATGAGCCGTGGCAAGACCTTGCCGCGCCCGCTTCCGGGCCTCGTGCGGCACGGCTCGTATTCCGGGGCCGGGCCGCCCCACCGGAGCCTGCCCGCGCGCCGCTGGCCACCGCCACGGCCGCGCCCCGGCAGGCTGCCCACCGGCAGCTTCTGCCCGCTATCCTTAAGGAATCGTTCCCGATTGGCTGGGAAAAATCGTCGCCAGCCCCGCCAAAATTGCGGCATCCCGGCTGGGAAAAAATTGCCTCAAAAGTCTAGAAAATATGTAATATGCTAAAAAACAACGCTATTTAGCCTTTGGCATATGCGTTGCAATATGACGGGCACAGCTTATTCAACCACCCTAGGAGGTGCCCAATGTCTTTGGTCATTAACAACAACATGATGGCCGCCAACACGGCCCGAAACCTGAACGCACACTACAGTAACCTCGCCACCTCAACCCAGCGGCTCTCCACCGGCCTGCGCGTCAACAGCGCGGCTGACGACGCCGCCGGCCTCGCCATCCGCGAGCTCCAGCGCGCGGACATCGCGGCCCTGCACCAGGGCGCGCGCAACGCCAACGACGCCATTTCCATGATCCAGACGGCAGACGGAGCCATGGGCGTCATTGACGAAAAGCTCATCCGCCTCAAGGAACTGGCGGAACAGGCCGCCACCGGCACGTATGACTCCACCCAGCGCCTGATGATCGAGTCCGAATACCAGGCCATGGCTTCGGAAATCACCCGAATCGCCAACGCCACGGACTTCAACGGCATCCACCTGCTCAACGGCGACCTTTCCGGCGCCGAGCATAACGGCAGCGGCATGACGTCCACGGGCAAGATGAAGATTCACTTCGGCTCGGGCAACGATTCCGCGGAAGACTACTACTACATCACCATCGGCAACTGCACCGCCTCCGCCCTCGGCGTGGGCAACCAGGCGGACCCGGACAAGGCCGACGGCTACACCGTCTCCACGCAGGAGGCGGCCCAGAAGGCGCTCAACGCCATCAACGAGGCCATCGTCTCCAAGGACAAGATCCGCGCCCACCTCGGCGCCATGCAGAACCGGCTGGAGAACACGATCACCAACCTGAACGTGCAGGCGGAAAACCTCCAGGCGGCAGAATCACGAATTTCGGATGTGGACGTTGCCACGGAAATGACACAGTTCGTGCGCAATCAGATCCTCACCCAATCGGCCGTGGCCATGCTCGGCCAGGCCAACTCGCTGCCCCAGATGGCCATGCAGCTCATCGGCGGCTAGGTCATCTAGACATAGGCTGTGGCAGACCAAAGACGGGAGGCCCGGGGGGTTGTTCCCCCGGGCCGGGTCACCGACCCGGTTCCTCCCACGGCGGCAGAGCGCAGGCAAGTGCCCGCAAGCCGCGTCACGGCCTGGGGATGTTCAGCAAGTGGGGAAGTTCACTACCGTGTATCCGGCGGCCAGAGTTTTTGTGCGAAAAGCGCCTCAAGGGCGCGCGCGGCGGCATCCCGCTCCGCTTTTCGCATGCTCGTGCCCTGGCCTGCAAATTCCCGCCCGTCGGGCAGCATGAGGCGCGCCTGGAAGTGCTTGGCATGTTCCGGCCCACTCGCAGCCGCCTGGGCATAGACCGGCATTTTGCCGAAGAGATGTTGCACCGCCTCCTGCAGGCGTGATTTGGCGTCGCGCGCCTGTGGCGCGCCCGCGGCAAGCGGCCAGTGCCCCGCATAGATGCGGGCGACGGCGTCCCTCGCTGCGGCAAAGCCGCCATCCTCATATACAGCGGCCAGCACCGCCTCCAGCGCATCGCTGAGAATGGCGTCCCGCGTGCGGCCGCCCTGCTGTTCCTCACCCTTCCCCAGGCGGAGATGGGCATCAAGCCCCAGTTCCCGCGCACGTTGGGCCAGCCCCACCGTGCTCACGAGATGCGCCCTGAGGCGCGTCAGTTCCCCTTCCCGCAGTTTTGGAAAACGCCGGAAAAGCTCCGTGGAAACGCAGAGCTCCAGCACCGCGTCGCCCAGAAATTCCAGCCTTTCGTTATGCGCGCTTCCCGCGCCGCGCTCATTGGCCCACGAACTGTGGGTGAGCGCCTGTGCCAGCAGTTCCGGCCGATGGAACCTGTGCCCGAGCCTCGCGGCAAGTTCTTCCGCATGCGCCGCGGCCCGCGTTCCTCTTTTCTCGTCCATGCGCGCAAGTCTAGCCCATCCCTTGAGGATGGCAACCGAAAATCCCTTGACACGGGGCGGCGGCGTGCCTACCTAACAAGGGGACCTTTTCCCTTGAAGGAGTACGACATGGCATATGACATCCGCCTGATGAAGCTGGTGACGGGCGAGCTCGTCATCGGCAAATATGACGAGGCCAAGGACTGCCTCACCGACGCGGCCGCCATCCAGACCATCCCCTCGCAAGCCGGCGTGCAGATGATGATGCTGCCCTACGGCTATCCCTTTGAGCCGGATTTCGGGGGCACGCTGGAGGGCAAGTTCTTCATCTACCGCTATTCCGACACGCCCAAGGAATTGCAGGACAAATACATCGAAGCCTGCACCAACCTGACCGTGGCCGGCGGCCTCGGCAAGTTGCAGTTCGGCTCCGGGCCCCTGCCCGGCGCGGGCGGGAGCGGCCTCATCTCCTAGGGCCTGACAGAATCCTGACAGCAAAAGGCGGCCGCGCGCCGCCTTTTTTATGGGGC
>CAMWTD010000116.1 GCA_947177085.1 uncultured Desulfovibrio sp. | reverse complement strand
GTGACGCTGGACGCGGGCACGGGCTGCGTCCACACCGCGCCGGGCCACGGCCGCGAGGACTATGAGGTCGGCCTCAAGTACGGGTTCGAGGTCTATTCGCCGCTGGACGACGCCGGCCGCTTCCTGCCCACGGTGGAGTATTTCGCCGGGCTCAACGTCTTCGAGGCCAATCCCAGGGTCATCGAGCGCCTGGAAGAAGACGGCGCGCTCATGGCGAAGGCTCCGCTCTCCCATTCCTATCCGCATTGCTGGCGCTGCAAGAAGCCGGTCATCTTCCGGGCGACGACGCAGTGGTTCATCAGCATGGAAAAGAACGACCTGCGCGCCCGGGCGCTGGCCGCCATCGACAACGACGTGCGCTGGATCCCGGCCTGGGGGCGCGAGCGCATCCACAACATGATCGAGTTCCGGCCCGACTGGTGCATCTCGCGCCAGCGGCAGTGGGGCGTGCCCATCCTCGCGCTTATCTGCGAGGACTGCGGCGAGGCCTGGAACGACCCCGCCTGGATGCGCGCCATCTGCGCCCGCTTCGCTTCCTATCCCACGGGCTGCGACTACTGGTATGCGACGCCGCTCGAGGACATCGTGCCCGAGGGGCTCAAGTGCCCCAAGTGCGGCGGCCATCACTGGCGCAAGGAAACGGACATCCTCGATGTCTGGTTCGATTCCGGCACGAGCTTTTCCGCCGTGCTGGAGGCCCGCCCCGAGCTGCGCTTCCCCGCGGATCTTTACCTCGAAGGCTCCGACCAGCACCGCGGCTGGTTCCACAGCTCCCTGCTCATCGCCGAGGGCGTGCGCGGGGCCGCCCCCTACCGCGCGGTGCTCACGCATGGCTACGTGGTGGACGGCAATGGCCGCAAGATGTCCAAGTCCGTGGGCAATGTCATCGCCCCGCAGGAGCTCATCGACAAGTTCGGGGCCGAGATCCTGCGGCTCTGGGCCTCCTCGGTGGACTACCGCGAGGACATCCGCATCTCGGACGAGATCCTGCGGCGTCTGGTGGACGCCTACCGCCGCATCCGCAATACCTGCCGCTTCCTGCTCGGCAACATGGACGGCCTTGATCGCCACAACCTCATGACGCCGGGCGAGCTCATGCCGCTGGACCGCTTCGCGCTCGACGCGGCTGCGCGCCTCCACGAGCGCCTGCAGGAGGCCTATCTGGACTTCGAGTTCCACAAGGTCTTCCACGGGCTGCACAACTATTGCGTCACCGATCTCTCGGCGGTGTATCTGGACATCCTGAAAGACCGCCTCTACGCCTCTGCTCCGGAGAGCCGCGAGCGCCGCTCGGCCCAGAGCGCGCTGTGGCATATCCTGCGCCTGCTTTTGCGCGACATGGCCCCCATCCTCTCCTTTACGGCGGACGAGATTTTCGGGCATCTGCCCGAGGGGCTGCGCGGCCCGCAAAAGACGGTCTTCGCGCTCCAGCCCGTGGACATCGCGCCCTACCTTTTGCCCGACGGCGTGCGCGACGACTGGATGACCCTGCTCGCCGTGCGCGGGGCCGTCACCGCGGCCATCGAGCCCCTGCGCCGCGAGGGCGTGGTGGGCCACTCGCTGGACACGCGGGTGACGCTCTGGCTGGCCGATGATGTGCGCGAGCGGCTCGAGAGCCTCGGCACGGACCTGAGGGCCGTGTGCATCGTCTCCCAGCTTGAGCTCGCGAGGCTCGCCGACGCGCCCGAAAACGCCGCGCGCGACACCGGGGTGGAGGGCCTTGCCGTGAGCGTGGAAAAGGCCCGCGGCGAAAAGTGCGAGCGCTGCTGGATCTATCACGAAGATTTGGGCACGGATGCGGCGCATCCCACGCTTTGCCCGCGTTGCGCGGCCGTGGTGGCCGGCCTTGAAGGGGCGGACGCATGAGCCGGGGCCGCGGCGCGGCCTTCCGCTGGAGCCTCCTGCTCGGCTCGGCGGGGGGCCTGCTCGCGCTCGACCAGGCGAGCAAGTGGCTCGTCATGGCCCGCATCCCCGAGCACAGGCCGGTCGTCGTGATCCCCGGGTTTTTTGATTTGGTGAATATCCGCAACCGGGGGGCGGCCTTCGGCTTTCTCAACCGCTCGGACATCGAGTGGCAGTTCTGGCTCTTCCTGGCCGCCACACTGGTCGCGGTATGGGCCATTTCGGTGCTCGCGCGCCACACGCGTGAGCCGCTGATGCTGGTGGGCCTCGGGCTCATCCTCGGGGGGGCGGTGGGCAACCTTATTGACAGGCTGCGCTTCCGGGCGGTGGTGGATTTTCTGGATGTCTACTGGCGCGGCTGGCACTGGCCGGCCTTCAACGTGGCGGACATGGGCATCTGCGTGGGCGCGGCCTTCGCCTGCCTCGCCGTGTGGCGGGCCGAAAGGCGGAAGGCCCGCGCCGCCGTCGGGGAGAGGCGCGCATGAGCTTTGCCTGGTGGCACGCCGTGGTGGTCTGGATACCCATGCTGCCCACCTTCTGGAGCATCTGGCATATCTGGAACCACGACTTCCCGACCCCGCAGGCGCGCGCCCTCTGGCTCGTTCTGGTGGTGTTTGTGCCCGTTATCGGCGGGATCATCTATATCTTCACGGGCCGCAAGACGGCCCTTGCCAAAATCTGACGGAGGCAAGGATGAAAAGCACGGGCGCTTTCCGTTTTCTCGCCCTCGGCCTGGGCGCGCTCCTTCTTGGCGGCTGCGCCACGCAGGGCAGCCAGAACCTCGAGCAGCGGGTGCAGCAGCATGACGCCCAACTGCGCCAGTTGCAGCCGAGCCAGGCCGACACCTGGAACCAGATGCAGGCCATGCGCCAGGAGCTCAATACGCTCAAGGGGCAGATGGACGACCTGAACAACGCGGGCGGCGCGCGCGCCCTGGTGGACCGGGTGCGCCGGCACGACGCGGCCCTGCGCCAGGTGAACACCACCATGGCCCTCAACCTCGACCTTGGCGAGCCCATGGGCGCGGCGGCCGCAGCGCCCGTCATGGCGCAGCCGGTCATGCCCGCCGCGCCGGCGGACGGCGTGACCGGGGCCCAGCCCCCCGTGCCCATGGGCGGCCTCGCCGCCGCTGGCGCGGCCGGGGCCGCCGGCGGAGCTGCCGCGGCGACAGGCAGCTATGGCCTGCCCGCGGACGGCGCGTCCGGCGGCAGCGTGCCCGCGCAGGCCCCCTCCGAATCCACCTGGGGCCAGGCCGACCCCAAGCCTGTGGCGCAGGTTCCGCAAAAGGACATCTCGCTTGCGCTTTTCGATGCGGGCGTCAATGCCTACAATGCGCGCAAGTATGAGGAGGCGCAGCGTTCCTTCACGGATTTCCTCAAGAATTACAAGGACCACAGCCAGGCTGCGGAAGCGCAATACTATCTTGCGGAATGTTATTTTCAGCGCAACCAGTTTGCGGACGCGGCGCTGGCCTATGACAAGGTGATCAAGCAGTATCCCAAGTCTTCCAGCGCCCCAGGGGCCTATCTCAAGCAGGGCATCTGCTTCAGCAAGATCAACCAGGGTGCGGCGGCCAAGGCGCGGATGGAAGAAGTCATCAAGAAGTATCCCAATTCGCCGGAAGCGGCGCGGGCCCGGAGTTTTCTCAAGACCAACAGCTAGCGGCCAAGACGCGCGATTCACGAGAAACGCACGGCGCTTTGGAAAACGCCGTCACAGGGGTATGGGACCATGTCGGAACAGAAGCGGCAGGAAGCGGTCTACAGGCAACTGAGCGCGGACATGCGCCAGGGCCTGAAAGACATCTACCAGCAGATCTCGACGGCCTCGGCGGCGGACGGCGCGGCCCCGGCCACGGACGCGCTTTTTCACGAGGCCTCGGCACAGCTCGACGAAGTGCTGAGGGATACGGAAGCCGCGGCCATGAGCATTATGGAAATCGTGGAAAAGCAGCTCGAGCTCCAGGCCGAGAGCGCCTCCCTCATCGCGGCCGCGGGCGGGGCTCCGGGCATGGCTCGCCTCGCGGCCATCAATGACGAGCTCGGCAGCGACCTCACCACCCTGCTCACCACCCTGAGCTTTCAGGACATCACGGGCCAGCGCATCAAGAAGGTGGTGACGGCGCTCAACGGCATCGAGCGGCAGGTGGTGGACCTCTATGTGGCGTCGGGCCTTGTCATGGACGGGGCGGAAAAGGACCCGGCCAAGGACGCGCAAACCCTGCAGGACGAAGCGCGACAGGCCGTCGCCGACTTCCGGGAGAGCCGCAAACCGCCCGAGGCCCGGGCCGGCGGCTCCGAGCTCAAGGGCCCGGACAAGAACGGCGTTTCGCAGGCCGCGATCGACGACATGCTCGCCCAGTTGGGCTTTTAGGCGCGCCGCTTAAAGAGCGGCCCTGTGGGGCCGCGCGGGCGCACAGCGCCGCGCAAAGGCGCGGACGATTTCCGCAACGCGATCCCGGCTTTCCCCGTGCGTTGCTGGCAGATGCCCGCCATGCGGGCTTCGTGTGCGCAGGAGATGGAGCTCGGCTTCCCGCGAGGCGCACCGCGCGAGCAGCCAGGCGGCCTGCCCCGGCGGCGAGCTTGCGTCGTGGACATGCTGGATGACGCAAAGCGACGTCCGCACCCGGCCCAGGCGCGCCCGGATGCCCTTGAGCGCCGCTTCCATCTGGACAAAATGGCGCAGGCAGCAGAGGCCCTCATGCCCTTCCCAGGGGGCCGCGGCTCTGGCCTCGGGCGAGCGGGGCGGCACGCGCAGCACGGGCCAGAGACGCGCCGTAATCGGCAAGAGGCGGAAGCGCCAGCTTCCGGGCCCGCCAAGGCGCATGTCCCGCCGCCACGCGCAAAACCGCAGCGGCGTTGCCAGCAAAAGCAGGGCCGCGGGCTCGGGGAGCCCATCCTCCTCGGCGGTTTCGGCGATGTCGAGGGCGAGGATGCCGCCCAGCGAATAGCCCCCGAGGAGCACCGGGCCCCTGGCGCAGAGGCGGCCATATTCCGCGCGGGCAAAGGCGCGCCATTCGGCGAAGGACGAGGCCAGATACGCCTCCGGGCCAGCGCCGTGGCCCGGCAAAAGCGGCGTGTGCGCGGCCATGCCCTCCGCCCTGAGGGCCTCCGCCACGGCCGCGACCTCAAAGGGCGTGCCCGCAAGGCCGTGAAAGATCAGGGCCGTGGCAGGCCCAGGCGCGCCATCCGGGCTGTGCGTCATTCCCACCTCTTTTGCAGGCCGCAAGGAGCGCCCATGCCTGAGTGCCAGACCCTTGTCCATGCGGGCGTTCTCGTCACCCAGGATGCGGAGCGCCGCATCCTGGCCCCCGGGGCCCTCGCCATCGCGGACGGCCTCATCCTCGACGCCGGGCCCGCCGCCGAGCTGGCCGCGCGCTGGCAGCCGCGCGAGCGGCTTGACCTCGGGAACATGCTCGTTCTGCCGGGCCTCGTCAACGCCCATTCCCACGCGGCCATGACCTTCCTGCGCGGGCTTGCCGACGACATGCCGCTCATGGAGTGGCTCACCGGCCGCATCTTCCCGGTGGAGGCGCGCCTCACCGCGGACATCGTGCGCACTGGCAGCCTGCTCGGCTTTGCGGAGATGCTGCGCACCGGAACCACGGCCTGCATGGACATGTACCTCTTCGAGGGCGCGGTGCTCGAGGCCGCCGAGGAGGCGGGCCTGCGCTGCACGGGCGGCGAGGCCGTCTTCGGCTTTCCCTCCGCGGCCTGCCCGGACGCCGGCGCGGCCCTCGCGGCCACGCGCGGGCTCGCGGAGCGCTATGCCGGGCACGAGCGCATTGCCGTGGCCGTCAACTGCCACAGCGTCTACACCACCACGCCGGAGATCATCGCCGCCTGCCGCGACCTCGCCCTCGAGCTCGACCTGCCTTTCCACATGCACCTCGCCGAGACCCGCGACGAGACGGCGCGCTGCCTTGAGGAGCACGGCCGCCGACCCGTGGACTATTGCCGGCGGCTTGGCGTGCTCGAGGCCCGTTGCACCTTCGCGCATGTGGTCGACGTGGATGAGGCCGAGCTCGACGTGCTCGCCGCCTCCGGGGCGGCCGTGGCGCACAATCCGTCCTCCAACATGAAGCTGGCCTCCGGGGCCGCCCCCGTGGCCGCCATGCTCCGGCGGGGGCTCGCCGTGGCCCTGGGCACGGACGGCCCGGCGAGCAACAACCAGTGCAACCTGTTTCAGGAGATGGGCCGCGCGGCGCTTATGCACAAGCTCGTCAGCGGCGACCCGGCCAGCGTGCCCGCCGAGGCCGTGCTGGACATGGCGACCCTCGGCGGGGCCGCGGCCCTGCGCGCGCCGCATTTGGGCGCGCTCGCGCCGGGCATGGCGGCGGACCTCATCGCCCTTGACCTTGCGGAGCCCAATCTCCAGCCCATGTACGCCCCGGTCTCGCACCTCGTCTACGCGGCCACGGGACACGAAGTGCGCCTCACCATGGTGGGGGGCGAGGTGCTCTACCGCGACGGGCGCTTCAGCCGTTTTGACTATGACGCCTTGCGGCGCGAAGTCCGCGCCCTGCGGGATTTTGTGCTCGGCTAGGGCGGCACTGGACGCCGCCCCCGGCCTTGCTTAGTATGGCGGCGGGCCGCGCCGCGGCTCCCAACGGAAGACGAGGAGCAGGAAATGGAGAGGAAGCGGATTTTCCGGCTGGCGTGCGCTGTGCTCCTGGCCCTTGCGGCGCTCGGCTGCAATGGGGCGAGCGGCCCGCAAAAGGCCCTGAACAGCCTGGCCAGGGCGCTGGACGACAATGACAGCGCGGCCTTTCTGGCGGGCATGGACATGAAGGCCTACGCCGAGAACCATATCAGGAACCTGGCCGCCAATGACCCGGCCCTGCGCGCCCTGGGCTCGCTCGGGCGGCTCTTCAGGCTCGGCAATGTGGACCAGCTCCTCTCCGGGGCGCTGGACATGAAGGCCCAGATGGAGGCGGATTTCACGCGCGGCGTGAGCACGGGCGAGCTCATGGCCCGCTGCCGCACGGACGATACGCCGGAATGCCCCTGGGTTCCCGAGGCCCTGCGCGACGCGAAGATCGTGGAACTGAACGCCGAGGCGGCCATCGCGAAAATCACCACCCCGGCCAGGCTCACAAGCTGGATCGCGCTGCGCAAGCTCGGCGAGCGCTGGCTGGTGGTGGGCCGCGCGGCGCTCGAGCAGACGGCGCGGCAATACGCGCTTGACGCGGGCGTCCCGGAGC
>CAMWTD010000115.1 GCA_947177085.1 uncultured Desulfovibrio sp. | reverse complement strand
GTGCTCGCTGATGCCCGGGATGTCGAACAGGCCCTCCTCCTGAAGCTGGTCGCGCGTGTAGAGCAGGCGCTCCTCCCGCTCGGGATGCGTGGGGGAGATGGCCCAGTCAAAGGCCGGGAAGAACACCACGCCAAGGGTGCGCCGGCCCACCAGCGGCTCAATCATCGGGCTCTTCCATGTTCTCGAACACGTCCACGCCATAGCGGGCATTGGCCGTGAGCTCGCCGAAAAAGCCCATGCCGAGCGCGAAGGCGAGGTTGTTTTCGGCAATGGCGGCGAACAGAGGGCCGCTCTCGTCTTCCAGGCGGAAGACCCCGCCCGGCGCGTTCTCTCGCCGGAGCACCGCGCACTGGAGCAGCGCCGGGTCGCCCATGCGGTGGACCACGGCGAGCTCTCCGGGCAGCGCCGCTTCCCTCGGCATAAAGCGCAGGCGGCCGCCTTCGGCCTCAAGAGTATAGATTTCGGGAGGGGTGGCGTTCATGATGCCTCCTTCATGCTTTCAGGCAATGCCCGCGCCCCGGCGGGAGAGCCGCTCCTCCAGCGCGGAGAGGCACTGGAGCAGCACGTCCTCCGGCGGCTGCGCGGCGTCGATGACCGCGATGCGCTCCGGCTCGGCCGCCGCCAGCGCGAGATAGCCCTGGCGCACGCGCTCGTGAAAGTCCAGGCTTTCCGAATCGAAGCGCCCCTCGGAGAGCACCGTGCCTTCGGCGCGGTTGCGCTCGCCCGCGCGCTCCAGCCCTTCGCTCACCGAAAGGTCGAGCAGCAGGGTGAGGTCCGGGGCAAGGCCCCCGGTGGCCTGGGCGTTGATGCGGCGCAGCCGCTCCACGTCATGCCCCCGGCCATAGCCCTGGTAGGCGAGCGTGGAATCCGAAAAACGATCGCAGAGCACGGTCTGCCCGGCTTCCAGGGCCGGCCGGATGATCTCGGCAACATGCTGGGCGCGGTCGGCGAGAAAAAGATGAAGTTCCGCGCGGCTCGAGAGGCCGCGCGTGCGCGCGTCCAGCAGGATGGGGCGCAGGCTGCGGCCGAGGGAGCTGCCCCCGGGCTCCCGCGTGAGCACCGGGTCGTGGCCGCGCTCCTGCAAATATGCGGCGAGCAGGCGCAGGGCCGTGGACTTGCCCGAGCCCTCTATGCCTTCAAAAGTGACAAACATTCTTCCCTCCTGGCGTTTTTGCGCCCCTTGGGAGCGGCTGGCCGGGCCGCGGGCGTGCGCTCGGGCCTGTACATGGGGCGGCCCAGGGTGGCCTGCCACGGCGTCCAGCCCGGGCCCTCCCCGTCCAGCGCGCCGAAAAGGGCGCGGCACTGGGCGAGCTTGGCGTCGAGATTGTCCGCATGGTGGAGGGCGAGCGCTTCCGGCGTGTGGGGCTGGCGCACCGCGCCAAATTCCAGTTCCCCGTGATGGCTGAGGACAAGGTGGCGCAAATGCTCCTGCAGGCCCGGCTCAAGGCCGGAACGGGCGAGAAAGGGCGCGAGCATCTCCACACCAAGCATGAGATGCCCGAGCAAGCGCCCCTCGGTGGTGTAATCGTTGGAAAGGCCGCCGGAAAACTCGCGGATCTTGCCGATATCGTGGAAGAGCGCGCCCGCGAGCAGGGCCTGGCGGTCGAGCTCCGGATACTGGTCGGCCAGGAGGCGGCAGAGCTTCACCACGCCGAGCGTGTGCTCCAGAAGGCCCCCGGCATACGCGTGATGGACGCTCTTGGCGGCGGGCGCAAGGCGGAACCGCGGCCCGAGCTCCGCATCCTCCAGCACGGAAAACACGAGTTTGCGCCAGGGCTTGTGCGTGAACTCCTCGCGACAGAGCGCGAGAAGCTCGTCGAACATGGCGTCCAGCGGGTAGGGGCTCGACGGCAAAAAAGCCGTCTGGTCCACGCGGGCGGCTTCCCCGGCGTCGAGCGGCCGGAATTTTTCCACGGCGAGCTGCACCTGCGAGCGGAAGAGCGAGGCCCGGCCCTCCACCTGCGCCAGCGTCCCCGGCGCTATTTCGCTGAAATCGCCGCTGAGCGGGCTCCAGATCTTGGCCTCGATGCTGCCGCTCGCGTCAGCGAGCACGAGCCGCCAGTAGGGCCCGTTGCGCGATTGCGCAAGGCTGGCCTCGGCCACGGCGAAGATGCCGGACGCCTCCGCATTGGGCACAATGTCTTTGACGAAAACGCCTTTTTCCATATAGATAGTCTCCGCCCGCCTGCGCGCGGGCGTGTTCCTGCGAGATTCCCTTCTTTCCGAGGTATTGTCAAATGCACGTTCTCCTCTCCAATGACGACGGCATCATGGCCGCCGGCCTGCGGGCCCTCTATGCCGCCCTTGTGGAGGCGGGCCACACGGTGGCGGCCGTCGCGCCGCTTAGGCAGCAGTCCGGCGTGGGGCACTCGCTCACCGTGTTCGAGCCCCTGCGCACGCGCGTCATCGAGGAACCCGGCTTTTCCGGCATCGGCGTCCACGGAACCCCCACGGACTGCGTCAAGCTGGGGCTGGGCGCGCTCTGCGGGCGGCGGCCCGACCTCGTCATGGCCGGCATCAATCTCGGCCCCAACGTGGGGCCCGACATTTTTTATTCCGGCACGGTGGGCGCGGCGGCCGAGGCCGCGCACGACGGCGTGCCGAGCATGGCCATTTCCCACGCGGACCACTCCGGCCGGCAGGATTTGACGGCCCACGCCCGCCACGCGGTGGCCCTCGCCGAGAGCATCGACTGGAAGAAGCTCCCGGCGCGCCGCGTGCTCAACCTCAACTATCCCGAGGGAGATCTCCCGAAGGGGGAGGTGCGCGTCTGCCCGCAGTCTGACGCTGTCTGGCGCAATATTTATGACCGCAGGGAGGACCCGCGCGGCGACCCCTATTGGTGGCTCACGGGCGACGTGCCCCGGGAGAGCATCCGCCCCGGCACGGACAAGGCGCTCCTCGCCGGGGGGCATATCACGCTCACTCCGCTGCGCTTTGAATATACCGACGATGCCGCGCTGGCGGCGCTTTCCGGCATGGAGCTCGCGCCGCGCGGCTGATGCCCGCGCCCGGGCCGCTTGACATTTTCCGCGGCATGGGGCAAGTATGCGTTTCCCTTTTTGGAGGTTTGAGATGTACGCGATTGTCGAAACCGGCGGAAAGCAGTACCAGGTCGAGGAAGGCTCGCGCATCCTGGTGGAAAAGCTCCCCGTGGAACCGGGCACCGAGGTCGTTCTGGACAAGGTCCTTCTCATTGGCGGCGACGGCTGCAAGGTGGGCGCGCCCTACCTTGAGGGCGCTGCCGTCAGGGCGGAAGTGGTGGCCCAGGGACGCGGCCCCAAGGTGTTGGTGTTCAAGCGTCGCCGGCGCAAGGATTCCAAGAGCCTGCACGGCCACCGTCAGGATTGCACCGCTCTTCGCATTAAAAGCATCAATAACTAGGCCGGCGTGCCGTCGCCTGTCCAGCCGCGCCCGCGCGGCGAGGGCGTCGGCGAAGCGGCCGAGGAGGCATCATGGCTCACAAGAAAGCGGGCGGTTCGTCACGCAACGGCCGCGACAGTCCGGGGCAGCGCCGGGGCATCAAGCGCTATGGCGGCCAGCCTGTGCTTGCCGGCAACATCATTGTGCGTCAGCTCGGCACGGTCGTCTATCCCGGCCTCAATGTGGGCATGGGGCGCGATTTTACGCTGTTCGCCAAGGTGGACGGCGTGGTGCGCTTTGAAAAGTTCACCCGCAAGCGCCGCGTCCTCACGCGGGTGCATGTGGACGAGACCCCGATAGAGGATCGCATGGCCCGCATCCGCCTAGAGGCGGACCAGCCCGCGGCCTAGCTGCACGCAAAGCCGCGAGGCAGATGCCGGTTTTTCGGGGAAGGCCCCGCCCATGCGGCGGCCTTCCCTTTTCGCGTTTTTGCGGGCATACTCGGGCCATCTCCGGGGCAACGGCCGGGCGCGCGCGGCGCGCCGCCAGCGGCCCCACTGTGAGGCAAGCCATGCGTTTTGTGGATGAAGCCAGGATCCTCGTCAAGGCGGGCAAGGGCGGCCGGGGCTGCATGTCCTTCCGGCGCGAGAAATTCGTGCCCAAGGGCGGCCCGGACGGCGGCGACGGCGGCAACGGCGGCTCTGTCTACCTGAGGGCCGACAGCCGGCTGCTTTCGCTCTACGATTTTCGGCTCAAGCGCGTCTATGAGGCGCAGAACGGGCAGCCCGGCCGCGGCGGCCAGTGCGACGGCAAGAAGGGGGCGGATCTCGTCCTCGGGCTGCCCGTGGGCACGCTCGTCTTTGCCGAGAGCGTGAGCCGGGGCGGTGTGCCCGAGGCCGAAGCCGACGAGGCCATCGCCGAGGACGGCGGCGAGCGCCTGCTCGCGGACCTGAGCGAGCCGGAAAGCCTCGTGCTCGTGGCGCGCGGCGGCCGCGGCGGCAAGGGCAACGAGCACTTCAAGTCCGCCACCATGCGCGCGCCGCGCTTTGCCCAGCCGGGCGAGCCCGGCGAGGAAGTGACCCTGCGCCTCGAGCTCAAGATTCTGGCGGATGTGGGCCTCATCGGGCTCCCCAATGCCGGCAAGTCCACCTTCATTTCCCGCGTATCGGCCGCGCGCCCGAAAATTGCGGACTATCCCTTCACCACCATCACGCCCAACCTCGGCGTCATGATTGACGAGGTGGATCCGGAAAAGCGCATGATCATCGCCGACATCCCGGGCCTCATTGAGGGCGCGCACGCGGGCCTCGGCCTCGGGCATCGCTTCCTCCGCCATGTGGAGCGCACGCGCTTCCTCGTGCACATGCTGAGCATCGAGGATGTGGACGACGCCGACCCGTGGGCGGGCTTCGAGCTCGTCAACGAGGAGTTGCGTCGTTTTGACCCCGAGCTCGCCGAGCGCCGGCAGATCGAGGTCATCAACAAGATCGACCTCGTCTCCGAGGAGCGCCTCCAGGCGCTCATGGCCCGCGCGGCAAAGGACGAGCGCCGCATCTTCTTCATCTCCGCCAAGGAGCGCATCGGCCTCGAACCCTTGGTGGAAGAGCTCTGGCGTCTCAAGGACGAACTGGGGCGTCACGAGCCGCTGGTGCATTTCCACACCGAGCCGCCTGCCGAGGACGAGGAGTTCCCCGAAATCGAGGTCGAGTACACCAATGAATGACGGGGGCCAGGCGGGCCCCGGCGGAGATGCCGCCTGGGCTTCCGAGCGGCGCGGCCTGCTCGGGCGGGCGCGCTGCATCGTCATCAAGGTGGGCAGCGCCGTGCTCACGGATGCGGACGGGCTCGCCCTCAAGGTGCTGGATTCCCTCGCCTCCCAGATAGCGGCTCTGCGCGGGAAGGGCCCGGGAGGCGACGGCGACCGCCGGGTGGTGCTGGTGTCCTCGGGCGCTGTGGCGGCCGGGCGCGCGGCCCTTGGCTGCCGAGGCATTGACGCCCGCGGGCGCGACCTCGCGGTGCGGCAGGCCGCGGCCGCCGTTGGCCAGGGCCTGCTCATGCGCGCCTGGGACCGGGCCTTCCGCCCTCACAATATCGTTACGGCGCAGGTGCTCCTCACCCGGGACGACCTGCGCTCCCGCACGCGCTTCCTCAATGCCCGCAACACCTTCGCCGAGCTGCTCGGCTGGGGCGTCCTGCCCATTGTCAATGAAAACGACACCGTCTCGGTGGCGGAGCTCAAGTTCGGCGACAATGACTGCCTCGCCAGCCTGCTGGTAAATCTGGTGGGCGCGGACCTCTTCATCAACCTCACATCCGCGCGGGGCGTGTGCGCGCGCGACCCGCAGGCGGACCCCGGGGCCCCGGTGCTCGTCCGCATCGAGGATGTGTCGCGGCTCGACCTCGGCCGCCTCTGCGGCGCAAAAACCTCCGTGGGCACGGGGGGGATGCGCTCCAAGCTCATGGCCGCGCGCCGTGCGGCGCAACTGGGCGTCCCCACGCTCATCCTGCGCGGCCGCGACCCCGACGCCCTGACGCGGGCCTTTGGCCTTGTTGAAGCTGCGGAGGCCACTCCTGCCGGCACCTGGGTGGACCCGGCGCGGCACGCCATCCCACGGCGCAAGTTCTGGCTGGCCTACCAGTCGGAGCCGGCGGGCAGCCTCACGGTGGATGCCGGTGCGGCGGCCGCGCTCATGCGCGAGGGGGGGAGCCTGCTCCCCGGGGGCGTGCGCGGGGTTTCCGGCTCCTTCCCCAAGGGGGCCCTGGTCCGCGTGGAGCATGAGGGGCAAGCTCTCGGCGTGGGCCTCACCAATTACAGCGCCGCCGACCTGCGCAAGATCATGGGCCTCAAGCGGCACGAAGTGGCCGCCATTTTGGGCAATGCCCACTATCCCGACGTTATCCACCGGGACAACCTGCTTCTGGACGCCGCCGTCTGAGCGGGCCGGCGCACCCGCCCCGGTTCAGTCCTTCCGGGCCTCGTCGCGCGTCAGGGCCGCGCGGGCAAGCTCGCTCACGCGCGCCTCGTGGAGGCTGTCGGCCTCATAAATCTCGCACACATCCTCATTGCCCGCTTCCGCCAGCCGGCGCAGGGCCGGGGCGTCCATCATGTCTGGCGGCAGCTTCGCGAGCGCCCAGGCCGCCATGCCCCGGCAGATACTGTCCTCGTCAGCAAGCCCCTTGCGCAGCCACGGGCGCGCGCCTTCGCACATTTCGGGGCGCGCCTCAGCGAGGCGTCCCACCGCCCAGTAGCAGGAGCGGCGCAGGACGTCGTGATCGCAATAATTGTCCGCATGGCCCAGATCCATGATGTAGGAAATGAGGATGCGGTGGTAGCTCTCGGCGAGCGTCTCGCTGGCGGCGAGGCACTCCGCGAAGGCGTCCGGGATGCCCCAGCCGATATTGCCGGAATCCTCGTTCATGTGCCACATGAAGCGCCGGATGACATTGCGCGCGGTTTCCGGTTCGGTCCGCGCGAGTTGCGCCACCGTGACGCCAAGTGCCTCGGCCGCCCGGTGCATGGTGAGCGGCCCGAGCAACAGGAAGGAAAAGAGCGGCCCCACGCTGGTCATGCCGCCGGCCGCGATTTCCCCGAGGTGATCCCGCCAGTCCGGCTCTTGGAGCAGGCGCTTGAGCTGCCGTTTGGATGTGCGCATCTTTGGCATGGGAGCCTCCCAGGGCTGTTTCCTGAAGGATAGGCCTTTTTCGGCCGGCTGCTAGCTGACGCGCCGGCGGCCTCGCCGCGAGCCCGCAAGCCTGCGCCAGGCGCGGATTTGCGGGGAGGTGGAAAAAATTTTGACAAAACTCCTTGACAG
>CAMWTD010000114.1 GCA_947177085.1 uncultured Desulfovibrio sp. | reverse complement strand
GGGCCACGCCATTGACTGATTCCGCCCACTCCCACCAGCGAGACCGACATGACAGCCCTCACCCACTGGGTCACGGACGTTAACAGCTTTCTCTGGGGAACGCTGTTCCTTATCCCGCTGCTCTGCGGCACGGGCCTTTTCTATACGCTCAGGCTGCGCTTCGTGCAGGTGCGCAAGTTCGGGCTCGCCCTGCGCTACCTCATGGGCGGGGCCAGCCTCTTCGGCCGCCCGGCGGACAAGAAGGGCATGAGTTCCTTCCAGGCGCTCGCCACGGCCATCGCCGCCCAGGTGGGCACGGGCAACGTGGCGGGCACGGCCACGGCCATGGTGCTGGGCGGCCCGGGCGCGCTCTTCTGGCTCTGGGTCGCGGCCTTTTTCGGCATGGCGACCATCTTCGCCGAGGCGGTGCTGGCCCAGGTCTACAAGACCACGGACAGCGAAGGCCATGTGGTGGGCGGCCCGGCCTGGTACATCACGCGCGGCATGGGCGAGAAATACCGGCCGCTCGCCGTGTTCTTCGCCATCGCCATCATCGTGGCGCTGGGCTGCATCGGCAACATGGTGCAGTCCAACACCATCGCCGAGGCCTTCAACAGCGCCCTCGGCGTGGACAGGCTCGTGGTGGGCCTCATCGTGGCCGCGCTCGCGGGCCTCGTCTTTATCGGCGGCCTCGGCCGCATCGCCAGCGTTACCGAGAAGCTCGTGCCCACCATGGCCATCCTCTATATCGCCGGCGGAACCTATGTGCTCGTGAGCCACGCCCACGCCATCCTGCCGGCCTTCGGCCTCATCTTCGAGGCGGCCTTCCATCCGCAGGCCGTGCTCGGCGGCGCGGTGGGCATCAGCATCCGCGAGGCCATGCGCTACGGCGTGGCTCGGGGCCTCTTCGCCAACGAGGCCGGCATGGGCTCCACGCCGCACGCCCACGCGGTGGCCCGGGTGGAGCATCCCTGCCAGCAGGGGCTTGTCGCCATTTTCGGCGTGTTCACCACCTTTGTGATCATCACCTTCACGGCGCTCGTCATCCTCGTGTCCGGCGTCTTTGTGCCGGGCGCGGGCGAGGCCACGGGCATCCGCCTCACCCAGGCCGCCTATGCCGTGGATATGGGCGGCTTCGGCGGCATCTTCGTGGCCGTGTGCCTGTTCTTCTTCGCCTTTTCCACCATCGTGGGCTGGTACTTCTTCGGCGCGCAGAACGTGCGCTTTCTCTTCAACGGCCGCGGCGTGGGCGTGTACCGCGCGGTGGCCGTGGCCTTCGTGGCCGGGGGGGCCTGCCTGCATGTGGACCTGGTCTGGCAGCTCGCCGACCTCTTCAACGGCCTCATGGTCATCCCCAACCTGGTGGCGCTCTGGGCGCTCAATAAGGTGGTGGTGAAGCATCTCGCCGAGTTCGAGCACCTGCTCGAGAAGTCGGTCAAGAAGTAGGGCGGCCGCCCCGCAACGGCGGCATCTTCCCTACTTCCGCTTCCCCGCCCAGTTTTCCCAGTGCACGTTCTCCGGCTTCACCCGGTCCTCGGCCGTGCGCAGCCCGGGGATGGCCGGATGCCCGAGCACGACGAGCCCCACCGGGATGATGTTCTCGGGCATGTCCAGCAGCTTTGAGAAGCCCTCCATGCGGTCCACCATGGGATAGACGCCCGTGAACACCGCGCCGAGGCCGATGCCGTGCGCGGCCAGCAAAAGGTTCTCGGCGCTCATGGCCACATCGAGGATGCCCATGCCCGGGATATCTTCCTTTTCCGTATCCAGGCAGACGAGGATGGCGGCCGGGGCCTTGGCGGCGAATGCGGCGTAGGGGTTGATGTCGCCCACCTTCGCGAGGGTCTTCGGGTCGCGGATGACCACGAAGTCCCAGGGCTGCTCGTTGGCCGCGCTGGGGGCAAGCTGCGCCGCGGCGAGCACGGTGTCGAGGTCCTTGTCCGAGACGGGCTCGTGCGTATAGGCGCGCACGCTGCGCCGGGTCTCAAGGGCGGTGAGCGCGTCCAGCGGGTTCCCGGGCGTGGCGGCTTTGTCCTTTGTATCCCCGGCGGCCAGGGCAAGCCCGGGCACGGTCATGGCGCAGGCGGCGCCCAGGGCCGTGCGGGCGAGAAAGGCCCGGCGGGGGGCGTTATGGGCTGTTTTCATGGCGGCACTCCTTTTTTTAAAAGCGGCAGCGCCGCAAGCTTACTCCGGGGCTCGCCCCGGGGCAAGCATCCGGGCCCGGCACTGTCCGGCATAATGTCTTATATTCTGGACAGTGCTGACAAAGCTGTCCAATTATCAAGACAGTTGTGTCATGGCCCACACATGCAGCAGGGCCGACCCGCGCCCGTAAAACTCCTGAAATCGCGACCCTGGGGTGCGCTTGCGTCCATTTTCACTTCGGCACGCTCTTTGCTCAAGGCCGGAGAAATGCTTCAGGAGCTCCGGCGCATTGCGGCCGCGCGGCGCGCCGCCGACCTCACCGACCCGGGGCGTTCAGTCACATTTAGCCAAACGCGAAAGCGAGGAGCGATCATGCCCAAAATGACTCCCAGTGAGGCCATGGCCGAAGTCCTTGTGGAGGAAGGCGTCACCCATGTGAGCGGCATTCTTGGTTCCGCCTACATGGACCTGCTCGACCTCTTCCCGGCTGCCGGGATTGACTTCATCTCCGTGCGCCACGAGCAGACCGCCGGCCACATGGAAGACGCCTATGCCCGCATGAAGGGCAAGGCCGGCGTCGTCATCGGCCAGAACGGCCCCGGCATCACCAACTATGTGACCGCCGTGGCCACCGCCAACATGGCCCACACCCCCATGATCGTCATCTCCCCGAGCGCGGGTTCCGCCTCCGTGGGCTGGGACGGCTTCCAGGAATGCGACACCTGGGACATCTTCAAGCCCATCACCAAGCTCTCCCTGCGCGTGCCCCATCCGAGCCGCGCGGCCGACGTGCTGCGCACCGCCTTCCGCGCCGCCTACGCCATGCGCGGCCCGGTGCTCGTGGACATCCCGCGTGACTACTTCTACGGCGAAGTCAACGAGGAGATCCTCAAGCCCTCGCAGTACCGCGTGGCCCCCGGCGGCATCGGCAACCCGGCCAACTTCGAGGAGGCCGTCAAGGTGCTGAAGGACGCCAAGAACCCGGTCATCGTCTCCGGCCGCGGCGTCGTGGACGCCGACTGCGTGGACGTGGTGGCCCAGCTCGCCAAGCACCTCGCCGCGCCCGTGGCCTGCAGCTACCTGCACAATGACGCCTTCCCGGCCGACAACCCGCTGTGGTGCGGCCCCATCGGCTACATGGGCTCCCACGCCGCCATGCATCTCATGGAGAAGGCCGACGTCATCCTCGCCATCGGCAGCCGCCTCTCCTACTTCGGCACGCTGCCGCAGGACGGCATCAACTACTTCCCCAAGACGGCCAAGATCGTCCAGATCGACATCAATCCCATGAACATCGCCAAGACCCACCCCATCACCGTGGGCCTTTGCGCCGATGCCAAGGACGCCTCCGTGGAACTGCTCAAGCAGCTCCGCGCGGCCATGCCCGAGCGCGACAACGCCCCGGTCATCGCCAAGGTCAAGGCCGAGCTGGACGCCTGGCAGAAGGAGATCGACGCCATCGCCAACGAGCCCACGCAGGCGGGCCGCATGCATCCCCGCAAGGCGTTGGAAGTGGTGGCCAAGTTCATCTATGACAACGACGCCATCGCCACCACCGACATCGGCAACACCTCCTCCACGGCCAACAGCTACCTGCGCTTCCGCCATGCCAAGCGCGACATCGCCACGCTGACCTTCGGCAACACGGGCTTCGCCTACCAGGCCGCCCTGGGCGCGCAGCTCTACTGCAAGGAAGCCAAGATGGACAACCCCGTGGTTTCCATCGCCGGCGACGGCGCGTGGGGCATGAGCCTCTTTGAAGTGCCCACCGCCTGCCAGTTCGACCTGCCGGTCATCGCCACCGTGTACAACAACGGGGCCTGGTGCGCCGAGAAGAAGAACCAGGTGGACTTCTACAACAACCGCTTCGTGGGCGCGGACATCTGGTCCAAGTCCTATGCGGACATCGCTCGCGCCATGGGTGCCGACGGCTACACCGTCAACACCCAGGCCGATCTCGCCGACGCCCTCGCCACGGCCAAGAAGAACCGCCGCCCGGCCGTCATCGAGGTCATGACCGACGGCACGCGCCTCGCGCCGCCCTTCCGCCGCGACGCCCTGGCGCTGCCCACCCGCTACCTGCCCAAGTACGAAAAGCTGGACAAGAAGTACTTCCCCAAGTAGGGAGCCAGTCCAGAGAGTATTGACCATGCGGGCCGCTGCTTCGGCGGCGGCCCGTCCACGGGGGGCGCGCGGCCGTTGGCTGTGTCGCCCCTGTTTTTTCGTGATACTGACAAGGAGACGGCGAAATGGAGGCAAAACCCTTTGTGCGGCGCGGCCGCCCCTATACCGGGCCGGTGCAGGCCGTCATCCTTGACTGGGCGGGCACGGCCGTGGACCACGGCTGCCGGGGGCCCGTGGCCGTGTTCACCCGCGCCTTCGAGCGCTTCGGGCTTGCGCCCACCACTGAGGAAGTGCGCGCCCCCATGGGCCGCGAAAAGCGGGAGCACGTGGCCGCCATGCTTGCCATGCCCCGGCTCGCCGCCCTGTGGAAGGAGAAGAACGGCCACGCCCCCGACGATGCCGACGTGAGCGCCGTGTTCGGCGCGGTGAGCGAGCTCATGCCCGCAACGCTCGCCGACTATGCCGAGCCCGTGCCCGGCTGCGTGGAGGCCATGGCGCGCCTGAGGGAAATGGGCGTGAAGGTGGGCTCCTGCACGGGGTACAGCCGCGCCATGATGGAGAACCTTTTGCCGCGCGCGGCCGCGGCGGGCTATGTGCCCGACTGCGTTGTGGCGGCGGACGAAGTGCCCGCCGGACGCCCCTGGCCCTGGATGTGCCAGCAGAATTGCCGGGAAATGGGCGTTTTTCCGCCCGAGGCGGTCATCAAGGCGGGCGACACCGTGGCCGACATTGAGGAGGGGCTCAACGCCGGCCACTGGGTGGCGGCGGTCACGCGCACGAGCAATGCCCTCGGGCTCACGGCTGAAGAAGCGGCTGCGCTTCCGCCTGAGGAGCTCGCCCGGCGCGAGGCCGAGCTCGCCCGCAGCTTCCGCGAGGCTGGGGCGCATTTCGTGATCTCCTCCGTGGCCGATTTGCCGGAACTGGTGGAAAAGGTCGCCGAGCGCCTGCGCCAGGGTGAACGGCCCTGGCAGTAAGCAGGAGCGGCGGCGCGGGCGAGGTCCGGGCCTGATGCCGGAACGCGCGGGGCTGTGCCCGCGTGTGTGCGCCGGCGGCATGGACGCCTTTCCCGCGGAGCGTCCTCCTTGCCGTGAGTCCGCTCGGGAACCGGCCTCCGAACGTGCCTTCGCTTGACAGGGCAAACGAAGCATTTTATCCTGAAGAAATGGGTCGTTAACTCAGTAGGTAGAGTATCTGCCTTTTAAGCAGAGAGTCGCAGGTTCGATCCCCGCACGACCCACCAAGCTATACTCCGACAAAGCCCCGCAAAGCCCAAAAAGCCGCGCGGGGCTTTGATTTTCCGCAGGAAGAGTGACCGGACTGTCCTCCAAAATCCGGGGACATATTCGCCGTCGTGTTGGCGGATGCTTCCATCAGCCATCTCCATTGGCGGAAACGGGAACATGCCGCGCGCGGACAGCGAAAGAAAGGCCGCTTAAAATGAGCGGTGTGGGGGTACGGGGCCGCCCCGCTCGTGACGTGAGAAAAATTTTCGTCCGCACGCCCACGGCAAAAACGGAGCTGCCTGCGAGGGACGGCCTCTCCTTGCCGTGAAGTTCGCCGCTCCCCCGCAGCTCGAGCCCCGCATCACCCGGCCCCCCCCCAAAAAAATCCACTCCGCGCCCTTGGAAATGATTTTCAATTTAGCGTAGCCTGAGCTCTCCAGAACCACAGAGCACCGGGAGGCGCGGCATGAACACCAAGGTCACGGGCAACCTGGCCATGAGCTTTTCCAAGGTCTGCTCCGGCCTCAATCAGAACGCCCTGCGCTATCTGCAGCCCACCTGGATGGACGCCGTGAGCGGCGTCTTCCTGCGCCTCGTCTTCGCCGGGGCCTCCTTCTGGCTCATCGGCCTGTTCACCAAGAAGACCGCCCACGGCAGTTGGCCCAAGATCACCTGGAAGGACAGGCTGGCACTGCTGTGCATGGGCATGTTTCTCGTCTATGGCTACATGCTCGGCCTGCTTCTGGCGCTCACCTACAGCACGCCCGTGTCCTCGTCGCTCATCATCTGCACCGAGCCCGTGTGGGTGCTGCTCATGGCGGCCTGGTTCTTTCACCGGCCCATCACCCGGGGCAAGGTCCTGGGCATCGCGCTTGGCATGGCGGGCTGCCTTGTCTGCATCCTCACCCAGAAAAGCGACGACATCGCCACCAATCCGCTGCTGGGCAATCTCTGCGGCCTTGGCGGCGCGATTTTCTACTCCATCTATCTGGTTGCGTCCAAGGGGCTGCTCAGGAAAATGGACAACATCACCTTCAACAAATGGCTGTTTACGGGCGGGGCCATAGCGGCCACGGCGGGCGTGGCGATCCACGGCCTGTATGCGCCTGTCCTCGGGCAGGGGCTTTTTTCCGGGCCCATGCTTGCGCTGCTGTTTGTGCTGGTGTTCCCGTCCACCGTGAGTTACCTGCTGGTGGCCGTGGGCATCCGGGACCTGCCTTCCACAGTGGTCGCCATTTATGGCTATGTCATCCTCATCGTTTCCATGGCCGCAAGCTACGCCCTGGGGCAGGACCGGTTCAGTTGGGAACAGGCCGTGGCCGTGGCGCTCATCGTGCTTTCGGTCTACCTGGTGGAGATCGCCGACAGCGGCGCATCGGGGAAGGGCTCCGCGAAGCCGGGCGCGAATAAGCGGAAGCCGGCCTAGCGAAAATGCGCAAGGGATCGCACAAGGGGCGTCCTGAAGTTCGCGCGGGGGCGTCGCCGCACTTGACAAATCTTGCGAACCGGCTATTTTTGGGCCATCTGAAGCTCAACTTCTGAAGAGTTCCTGCCAATTGGGAGCTCGACTGGTTTTGGCAGTTTCCCCCCAGAAGCCGTTCCGGGTCTGGTCCCGGCTTCGGCATGGGCGTGGGAAGCTGCGGCATGTTTTTTCATGCCGCCTGTCGGGTTTTTACCTGTGAGAATGGCAGGAATTTTTATGTCTCTCCTCCTTCCGCTCT
>CAMWTD010000113.1 GCA_947177085.1 uncultured Desulfovibrio sp. | reverse complement strand
CCCGCAGCTTGTGTCAGCGGGTGCAGGCCCCGGATATTCAGGAACCCCGCAGCCGGAGGCTGCGGGGTCCTTCCTGTGAAATTCCGGGCAGTGCCCGTGGTGAAATTTCTGGAGCCCTTGACCAGGATTGAACTGGTGACCTCATCCTTACCAAGGATGCACTCTACCGACTGAGCTACAAGGGCGAACTGGAGTAAGCTCATACTCCATGCGACGCCCCGGGTCAAGAAGTTTTTGCGCCGGGCGTCCCGCGCGGGGCACGCGCGGCCTCACGTGTACTGAGGCTCGTTCTCCTTGATGATCTGGAAGGATTTCATGGCCTTCACCGTGCCCGCGATGCCCTGGTATTTCTTCACGCCCGCCACCGTGCAGGTGAGCAGGTCCTCCACGTCGGTATCGAGCACGAGCACGTCGCCCACCTGCATCCGCATGAGCTGGTTGCCGGTGATGGTGGTGTCGCCAAAATGCACCTTGAGCTCCACCGGGGTCTCCAGCAGGCGCTCCTTGAGGCGCGCCACCCATGCGTGGTCCACTTCCAGGCGCTCGGTCTGGAAGCTGGCGTGGAGCTTGGAGCGGATGGGCTCGATGGTGGCGTAGGGCAGGCAGACGATCATGGAGCCGATGGACGTGTCGAGCTCCACCTCAAAGGTGATGACCACCACCACGTCGCTCGGCGGCACGATGGCCGCGAACTGGGGATTGATCTCGCTGCGCACGAGCTCCAGCTTGACGTCGTGGACAGGCCGCCAGGACTCCTCCATATTGTCGAGGGCGATCTTGACGATCTTGTCCACCACGGCCTGCTCGATGCGCGTAAATTCGCGGCCCTCGATCTTCGGCTGGGAGCCCGCCCCCCCGAAAACGCTCTCCACCAGGGCGAAGACCAGGCGCGAGTCCACGATCATGATGGCGTTGCCGCGCAAGGGATCCATCTTGAAAATATTGATGGAGGTGGGCACGGGCAGCGAGCGCATGAACTCGCCGAACTTGGTCATGTCGATGGAAATGGGGTTCAGCTCCACGCGCTTGCGCACCACATTGGAGAGCGCATTGGTGCAGAGCCGGGCGAAACGGTCATTGACGATTTCAAGAACGGGCATACGCCCGCGGATGATGCGGTCCTGGTTGGCGAGGTCAAAAGCGACGACGCCGGAGTCGTCCCCCGGCACGTCCTGCTCGGTCTCGATGTCGCCGATATTCATGCCCCGCAGGAGGGCATCCACTTCATCCTGCGCAAGAACTTTATTCATATAAGGCCTCTAAACTGTAGAAGAACATGGAGAGACGCCAGTGTGCGGCGCTCCAGAACAAGTATGCAAAAAAAAGGCCAAGATGGCAAGAAGACTCGCTTGACATGGCGGGGCCTGCTCACTAGAACTCAATCCTGCACGGGAAGACAGGGCCTCGCGCCTGCGCCCCGAGGCCGTGGACCGGCCCGCGACGCTGTCCGCGCCAGCCCCCGCGCAACGCCATTTGTCGGTCGGTGAGAGCATGGAACGATGCAGGTTTTCGTCGGTCTTGGCCGTGGCCATCGTCCTGATCCTGACGCTTGCGGGCCTTGCCCCCGCTAACGCCGCGCCGGAACATGCCCCCGCGGACGGCGACGACGGCTGGGTGGTGATGCCGGCCGGGGGACGCCCCGCCTACATGGGCATCCACGGGGGCACGATGCCCGTGAGCCTGCTCGTGGCGGGCGACGGCGCGTCGCTCTTCACCTTTGTTGGCCGCACGGGCAATGATTTTCTCGAGGCGCTGCGCGCCGCGGACATGCCGCTGCCGAGCCTGCTCAACGCCACTGTGGCGCGCTCGCGCGCGGCGACCGGCGGCGCGGCCCTGTTTGCGGGCAATGCCACGAAGAGCCTGCCCGTCATCCCGCTCACCGGCGAGGGCTTCGCCGCCCTGGCGGAAAAGCCCGGCTCGCTCCAGCCTTTCGGGCTCTCCGACGAGCCGCTCTCCATCGAGGGCCGGGCAGTGCGCCCCAAGGCCCTCTCCCCGGCCAAGACCTACCGCCTCTTCGTGCTTCCGCAATATCTTGAGCCACGGCGGCGCGGCCGCTGATTACGGCATCATTCCTACGGCAACATGCTGAGCGGCACGCGGTACACCCGGTCATTGGGATTGGTCGCGCCAAAGCTCTCCCAGTGCGTGGCGTCCTTGTCATAGGCCTCGTAGCGCGCGAGCAGGCCCTTGATGCGGCGCACGAAGGCGTCGCGCTGCCCGGTTGACATGTCCTCCCAGTCCTTGCGCGTCATGGAGCCGATCACGCTCTTGTAAGGCAAATCGGCGAGCACCTCGTCCAGGAGCCCGTTTTCGGCGAGGTTGCGGTCCGGGTGCAGGGAGAACTGGTTGGGGTCCCGGCTCATCTGCGCCGCGGCGGAGAGGATCTGCCCGAAGAGGTCGGCGTCGCCGTTGAGGAAGGCCTTCTCGCTGCCGGCGAGAAGGAGCTTGAGCTGCTTATAGAGGTTGCTCAACTGGCCCTTGGTGAGCAGGACGGCGGGTTCCACGGCGAGCACGGGCGCGTCCCCCGGATTGGCGGCCAGCTTGGCGAGGTCCGCATCGGCGATCCAGGCGTCCACCACCTGCGGGGCCGTCGCGCCCTTGCGGTTGCCGAAAAACTGGAGCTGCATGGCATAGCCCGTGCTTTCGGCGATGCGCCGCGCCTCGTCCTCGGGGCTCAGCTTCGCCTGGGGCCCGCTGATGCGCGAGGGCGCGAGCAGCTTGCCCTCGGCGGTGGCGGCCAGTACCTTGCCGTAGGATTGCGCCAGCACCCGCGCCGCGCTCTCGAAGGCCTTGGCTCCCTTGGCGGGCGTGGCCGCGTCGATGGGGATATAGCTCGCCTGGTTGTCGCTCTGGCGGGTGAGGGTGCGGTAGGCCTCGGCGGCATAGGGCTGGTTCTGGGCCGTGCGCGGGTTCTTGACGTGCAGGGCCGTCAGGTAGATGCGGTTGCTCTTGAGATAGTCGGCCAGGGCCTCGGGCGAGAAGCCCGTGGCCGAGTCCGGGTCGCCCGCGCCGAGGGGGCCGGCGTCGGTGATCATCAGCATGACGCGACTGCCGTAGTTCTGCCACGAAAGCCCGTCCACGGCGGCCTTGACGCCCGCGAAGGCGTCCTCGTTGATGCCGTGGCTCGACACCGTGGCCTCGTCCACCTGCCTGAGCGCCTCCTCCAGGCGCTTGCGGTCCTTCACCGAGGTGAAGTCGCAGATGATCTTCGCGGTGTAGCCGAGGCCCGGCGTGCGCTTGGTGCTGCTGCGGAAGGCCACCACGGCGAAGGCCATCTTGTCGGCGTAGGGGCTTTTTTCCAGCTCGTCATAGAGGCCCTGCACGAGTCGCAGGGTCTCGTCGATATAGGGCTTCATGGAAATGGTGGTGTCGATGACGAAGGCGAAGCCCGTGCGGAAGTCCGCGCCGTCCGCCCCTTTCTGCCCCTGGGCTTCACCGCCGGAAGCGCCCGCGCCGATGCCGGGATCGATGGAGGCCACCTCGATGAGGCGCGGCCCGTGCTGCCCATAGAACTGGTCGTCAATGGAAAGCACCGGGAGCAGGTAGAAATTTTTCTCGGCCACGGCCGCGGCCGCGGGCTCGGTGGCGATGACCGGGTAGTCCTCCGGGAGTTCCTTGCCAGAGGCAAGCTCCTTGCGGTAGTCCGCGAGCAGGCCCTTGAGGTCCTCGGCGCGGCAGGCCCGCTCCAGGCCCTCGTGGTTGCGGAAAAAGAGCACCGGGTCGCGCCCCGTCCTGTCCGTGAGCACCATGGTGATGGCCTGCGGCCATTCGGTGACCAGGGCCCTGTCGATCCAGCCGTCGGCCTTGTCGCTGCCCGCGCCCACCTGCAGGCGGTCGCCCTGGCGGTCATAGATATAGAGGGCCGTGAAGGTGGGGACGGTCTCGCGCAGGGTGGGGGCCCCGGCCTCGGGCCCGGCGTACAACTTGGCCCCCGGGTGGGTGACCACGCGCTGGAAGACGCTCTTCTTGCCCTCCTGGAGCAGGGGCTGCGCGGCCCCGCAGGGCGCGGCGCTGAGGCCGGGCGCCGCGAGCAGCGCAAAAGAGAGGAGCAGGGCGGCAAGCGAAAAACGGGAAGACTTCATCATGGCATGCCTCCACGCGGGCCACGCGGCCGCGTGTTCTTTGTCAGGGGAAGCGGCCTAGGGCAGTTCCTGGAGCCACGCCCGAGCCCGGGCATTGCCGGCGGCGGACTCGCGCTCAAGCCAGGCGCGCAGCCGCGTCTGCGCCTCGAGCGCGGCCTTGGCCACCTTGGGGTCGCTGGCGGCGGCCTTGGCATAGGCGGCATAGGCGGCCGCGGCGTCCTTTTCGATGGTGCCCCACTGGGGCTCGGCCGGGTCAAGGCAGGCCGCATAGGGCATGAAGGCCGCCGGGGCCTCGCTTTCCGCCGCAAAATAGTAGAGACGGTAGAGGGCATCCTGTTCCGGGGGCGTCGCCTTTGGTAGCTGGGCCGCCAGGTTGAGCGCGGCCTTTGCCGTCACGTCCGGCCCGCTGAAAAAGGCGCGCACCTGCTCCTCCGCCGATTTCTGCGTGGGCGGGAGCTCGGTCGCGGGGGCCGCGGGCGTTTCGGACTTGCCGGAAAGGGCCGCTTGCTCCTCCCGCGCCTTGCTGTCAAAAAACTTCCATGTGGCAAGGCCCCCCGCGAGGAGCGCGGCCAAAAGGGCCACGATGAGCACGGGATTGGGCTTCCGGGGGGCGGAGGGCGCAGGCGCGGGCGGCTCCGGCGACAGGGTGAGCGGCGTTTCCGCAGCCGTTACGGCCGCGCTCGTTTCGGCGCCCGCCGGGGCAACAGGTTCGGACGCGGGCGGCGAAGGGGGCGCGGCGTCCTGGGCGCGCATCCCGGTATTGTCCAGCCTGCGGTCGGGGCTGTAGGTGATGCCGTCCGCAACCTGGAGCCGCGCCTTGAGCTCGTCGCCCTGCTCCGGCTTGAGGGTGACAAGGTACTTCTCCAGCGGGTCCAGGGCGTCCACCACCTCGGGCCCGACGGGCACGGTGATGCCGCCCTCGGGCGTGGTCTCGGCGCGCACGGGCATGAAGCGCGTCTCGCCCACCCAGACGGTCCCCCCGCCAGCGCCCCCGGCCAGGTAGGCGTGGTCCGAGGCGCGGAGCACGGCCATGGAATACGGACCGTCCGGGAAGAGCGTCTCGCTGAACGTGAAGATGCCGTGGCCCGGGCCTTTTTGCGTATCGTCGCTGTAGCTGATCTTCATGGCGTCATGCTGGGCGCGGCGCGCCCGGGTTGCGGGTGATCAGGCAGTCGCCCCGGCGCTTTTGGGGCTGCCGCCGCCGGGAGCCCCGCCAGCGGGAGCCGCCTCCGGGGCGAGCCTGCGCAGGATGCCGCCGAGGGCAAGGTTTTCTTCCACATTGAGGGTTTGCTCGCCGTCAAAGTCCACATTGCCCATGATGAGCGCGGCCAGCGCATTGAGCCAGTCCCCCAGCCAGCGCCGCGACCAGGCGGAGCGCGCCTCGCCCAGCTTCGGCATTTCCCCGGCCTCGGGCGGCGGCGTAAAGACCACGGTGCTCTTGGCCCCGGGCAGCGCCAGTGTGCGCGCCTTTTCGTCATGCGTGCGCGGGTCGAGACCGAGCCAGTCCACATAGCTGTTGAGGATACCCGCGGCGATGCCCGCCTCCTTCCTGGCGATGCTCTCCCGGCTGGTGTTGGCGTAGGCCGAGGCCCGGCGGAAAGCCCGGGCCATGGCGTCGCGCAGGGCGAGCCTGGCCGCGCCGGTTGAGAGCTCGTTCACGAGGTCGGAGAAATCCTTGCCGGGGAGCAGGAAGTATTGCTGGGCCGCCGGGTCGTCCGCAAGCTGATGCAGGCGCTCCATCCAGCGGCTTTCCACATAGGCGGCGAAAAAGGCCGCCTCGTCCCGCGTCGGGGCCTCCGTGGGGGCGGCCGTCTCGGCGGCTGTTGTCCCCGGCGTTTCCGCGGCGGCCTCGGCAAAGGGGTTCCAGGAACCCACGTCGATATTGTCCATATCGAGCTCGGTTACGGCGGCCGCCTCCTCCTGCGGGGCGGCTTCGGGCGCGGCGTCGGCGAGCTCGAGGAAGCGGCGCGTGGCCTCGGGGTGCATGTCGGCGATGTCCGCGTCGCTGATGGTGAGGCTGTGCAAAAGCTGGCCCATGCGGCCCTGCTGGGCCTCGAGCTGGCCCAGGCGGTTGAAGAGGTTGCGGATGAGCAGGAGTTTCTGCTTGCGGATCTCCTCGCGGTCGTCGGTGCGGTAGAAGGCCGCGAGCCTGCGCGCCACCGCCTCGCGCGTGGCCTGCACGTTCTGGAGCAGTTGCTCGCGCTTGATGTCCGGGTTGCAGAGCGGGCTCAGGCTTTCGCGGATATAGGTGATGCCGCCGTCGTTGAGCTTCATGGCCTCTTCCCAGGCGCGGGCCGGGTCCTTGAAGTGCGCCGCCACCAGCGGGCTTTGCATAAAGGCCGAGTGCAGCCGCTCCACATAGTCCCGCCGCTCCGGGCGGATGCCTTTTTCCTGCTCGCCTTCGTATTCCATGACCGCGTCAAAGCGGAAATTGGGATTGCGCAAAAGGAAGAGGTTGTCGAAGCCGCGCTCGGGCGTCCAGTGCGTGGGCCAGTCGTGCTGCTTGCCGAAAAAGTCCAGCAGGGAGGCGTGGAGGCGGTTGTCCCAGCGGCTTTCCAGCGAGGGCGCGCCCTTCTTGTCCTCAAATTCCATGTCGAACTTGGTGAGGATGAAGAAGAGCGAGGGCTGCTTCCCCGCGCGGTCCTCCGGGCGCTCGCCGTGGGTGGTGCGCACCCACTCGTCGATGACGCCGGGGAGGTCCTGCACCTCCTGGTTGCTCGGACCGATGCAGAGCAGCATGCTCGTGAGCTCGCGCTCGGCGCAATAGCGCTGAAAGAGGTAGGCCACCTTGCCGCGCAGGAAGAGCTCCTTGAGCATCCCCTCCTTCTTGAGCTCGCGGCGCACGTCGTCGAGCTTGTAGCGCGAGCGGTAGCCCGGGAAGTCGAGAAGGTCGGTGTGGTCGAAGTAGGGCGCGGGCTTTTCGCGCATGACGATGGTGAGCTCGGCCGTGAGCGCCGTCACCACGGCGCGCGGGAGTGATGCGTGGACGCCCGCGGGCGTGACCACGTCGAGGGAGCCCTCGGCCGCGGCCCGGGCCGGGTCGTCGAGGCCGGCCAGGGTGGCGACGTCGATGATGCTCGTCTCGCGCGGGATGAGTGCGTCGAGCGGAAGATACGCGCGCGC